>JBOGZE010000114.1:0-10462 GCA_050697055.1 Solirubrobacterales bacterium | reverse complement strand
GCGCCCATAGATGAATTCGCGTCCGCCCTCGCGCTTCTTCGCGGGCACCGTTCAGCGCTTCCGCACGAGCCGCGCGCCGCCGGCCTCATCGCGGACATCCCAGCCCATCCCGGCGAGCTGGTCGCGGATCGCGTCGCCCCTCTCGAAGTCCTTCGCCGCGCGCGCCTCCTCGCGTTCGGCGAGCAGCCGCTCGGCCTCCGGGGGCGGCGCCTCGTCCTCACTGAGCAGGGAGTCGAGCCCGAGCAGGGGCAGCAGCTCCTCGAGCGCGCCACGGGCGCCGGACAGCTCCCGCTTGTTGCCCTCGGCGACGATCTCGAACAGCGTGGCGAAGGCCTGCGGGGTGTTGAAGTCGTCGGCCAGCGCAGCCAGGAACGCCTCGCGCTTCTCGGCGACGAACGGATCGGGCTCTCCGCCCGGGGCGTCGATCAGGTAGTTGCGGACTCGCTCCACTCGCGCCGCCGCCTCCTGCAGCGCCTCCTCGGAGAAGGCGAGCGGCTGACGGTAGTGGCCCGAGGCGAGGTAGGCGACCACCGTCTGTCCGCCGAAGCGCTCGAGCGCCTCGGAGAGCTGGAAGATGTTGCCGACCGACTTCGACATCTTCTCCTCGTCGAGCTGGACCATCCCGTTGTGCATCCAGATCCGGGCGAGGGGGACCCCGCGGGCCGCCTCGGTCTGGGCGATCTCGTTCTCGTGGTGAGGAAAGACCAGGTCGATGCCGCCGCCGTGGATCGCGAAGTCGGGGCCCAGCACCTTCTCGGACATCGCCGAGCACTCGATGTGCCAGCCGGGGCGGCCCTTGCCCCAGGGCGAGTCCCACGATGTGTCCTCCCCCTCCTTCTGGCCCTTCCAGAGGGCGAAGTCGAGGTGATCCTCCTTCAGCGACTCGGTTCCAGCCTCCTCGCCCTGGTCCATCTCGGCCGGGTCGCGGTTGGAGAGCTTGCCGTAGCCGTCAAAGCTGCGAACCCGGAAGTAGACATCGCCGTTCGCCTGGTAGGCGTGCCCCGAGGAGACCAGCGCTTCGATCAGCTCCACGATCTCCGCGAGCGTCTCGCTGGCCAAGGGCTCGGCGTCGGGCCTGCCCAGACCCAGGTGGTCGGTGTCCTTCAGGTACGCGGCGGTCATCTCCGCCGCGAACTCGGCCGAGGGCTTGCCCGCCTCCCGCGCCGCGTCGTAGATCTAGTCGTTGATGTCGGTGACGTTGATCACCAGGGTCGCGTCGTAGCCCTCATGGACCAGGAACCGCTTCAAGAGAATGAAGACGACGTATGGGCGGGCGTTGCCGATGTGGATCCGCCCGTAGGTCGTCGGCCCGCAGGCGTAGATCCCGACCCGGGCGGGCTCGCGCGGGTCGAGCTCACGGCGAGCGCCGGCGAGCGTGTCGTGAATGGTCACCTCGCGCACGCGCGCATTATTTCGGTGGCGGGGCGGGAGCCGGTCGCCGCCCGTGAGTGCGGTCACGGAAGCGGCTACCTAAAAGCTTGTATGGTCAACTAGTTGTGAGCATCGGATTAAATGACTGCTCAATCGGCGCACGACCGCCGGGCGGGGGAATACGCTCTTGGGGCCTTGGCTGACTCGTCCCTGCAGGCGCAGCGGCTGCGTGAAGTGGAGGATGCATTCGCGTCCCTCCCCGAGCGCTACCTGGGCGCCGATCCGGGCTTTCAAGCGAGCTACAGAATTGAGCTCGACGACCTGGGGCTGAGCTGGGCCGTCGAGCTGGACGAGGAGCGCTGCGAGGTCACGGTTTCGCCGAAGTGCGATCCCGACGTGGTGATCGGCACGGACGCGGCCACCTGGCTGGAGTTGCGCGAAGGGAAGCTCTCCGGGCTCGACGCCTTCCGCACACGAAGGCTCTGGGCGCGCGGCAACCTGGACCTGGCGGTCGCTTTTGAGGGGCATTTCAAGCTTCCGAACGGTCGCCCCCCGCTGCTCCGCATCCATGAGGTGAAGGCCGGGAAGGCGCGGATCTCAACACTCACCGCGGGAGATGGGATCGAGACCGTGGTGCTGATCCACGGGCTGGGAAGCGACAAGACGAGCTTCTTCGAGACGGTCTCCGCGCTCGCCCCCGAGCACACCGTTCACGCGATCGACCTGCCGGGATTCGGCTCCTCCTCGAAGCCGCTTCGCGCTCCCTATGACGCGCCCTGGTTCGCGCGCGCCGTGATCCGCTTCCTCGATTCACAGGGAATCGACCGGGCGCACCTGGTCGGCAACTCCCTGGGCGGCCGCGTCGCAATCGAGGTGGGGCTGCAGGCCCCCGACCGGGTAAGGAGCCTCAGCCTGCTCTGCCCGTCGATGGCGTGGCGCAAGCGAAGGCATTTCGCGCCGCTGGTGAAGCTGCTGCGGCCCGAGCTCGCCGCGATCCCGCACACCTTCGGCGACTCACTGGTGCGGCAGCACTTCTGGAGCATGTTCTCGCGCCCGGAGCGCATCCATCCCTCTGCCGCCGACGTCGCCGTCGAGGAGTTCCTTCGCAATTACCGCAGCGCCAACGCGCGGGTCGCCTTCCACTCGGCGGCGCGCCACATCTACCTGGAGGAGCCCAAGGGGCCGGAGGGGTTCTGGACCCGGCTGGAGGAGTTGCAGCCACCGGCGATGTTCGTCTGGGGCGATGAGGATCCGCTGGTCCCCCTGGCCTTCTCGCGTTACGTCCGCGAGGCGCTGCCCGATGCCCGCCAGGTCGTCCTCGAGCAGTGCGGGCACGTGCCCCAGGTCGAGCACCCAGTGGACGCCAACGCCCTGGTTCACGACTTCATCGCTCACGCCCAGGCCTCGGCCGCCGAACGGGCGGCCGCTCGGCTCGGCCGCGCTGCCCGCCGCCTTCAGGTCCGTATCAACGGCGATAGCTCAGCGATCACCGCAGACGCGGCGTAGTGACCGAGGACTGCGTCGCGGCGCCTGCAGGCCCCGGCCGAGGTGCCCCGTTCAACCTAGAATCGGTGCCGATGCCAGAGAGCGGCGCAGGCACAGCTGCCGAGGTTGGCCCTGAGCGGCGGAGCGAGAATGGCGGAGACCCGACCGCGACCACCGAGGCGGGGAACGGCGCCGATTCGGGTGCCGCGCGCGAGCGACTGAGGGCACTCGCGGGTCCCCTCGCCGGGCCGATCTCCCGGGTCGCCCGCGAGGTCCGCAGCCGGCTGACGGCCGACCTCGACGATCGCGACCCTGACTACATCCGCGACAACCTGCCCCTGGTCTGGCTGCTCTCGAGCCTCTGGTTCCGCGGCGAGGTCCGGGACATGGGGAGGATCCCCGAGAAGGGCCCGGTGCTCCTGGTCGGCAACCACTCCGGCGGCAACCTGACACCGGACACGACCGTCTTCACCCTCGCCTTCTACGCCTACTTCGGGGTCGAGCGGCGATTTCACCAGCTCGCCCACAACCTGGTGCTCGCCTCGCCGGTCGGCCCGCTGCTGCGCCGCTACGGCACCGTCGCCGCCTCCCCCGAGAACGCCCGCAAGGCGCTCGACGCGGGAGCCGCGGTGCTCGTCTACCCGGGCGGCGACTGGGAGGTGCATCGGCCGAGCTGGCAGTCGAGCCGGATCGACTTCGCCGGCCGCAAGGGGTTCATCCGCCTGGCGCTGGAAGCCGACGTGCCGATCGTCCCGGTGGTCTCGATCGGGGGACAGGAGACCGCGATCTTCGTCAGCCACGGGCAGCGGCTCTCCAGCCTCCTGCGCCTGGACAGGCTCCGGCTGAAAGTGCTCCCGGTCAGCCTCTCGCTGCCCTGGATCGTCAACGTCGGCGACTTCTTCGGGCATCTGCCGCTGCCGGCCAAGCTCACGAGCCAGGTGCTCGAGCCAATCCACCTGCGGGAGCGCTTCGGGCGCGATCCCGACGTCGACGAGATCTACGAGTACATCACCGGGCTGATGCAGGAGGAGCTCAGCACCCTCGCGGCAGAGCGCCGGCTGCCGATCGTCGGATGAGGCTCGACGAGTCGATCTCGGTCTCGGCGCCGCGCCAGCTGGTCTGGAATTACCTCACAGACCCTGGCAACTACCTCGAGTTCATCGACGGGCTCACCCGCTGGGAGAGCGAGGACGGCGGCAACGGCGAGATGGGGCCGGGCGCCCGCTTCCGGATGCTGCTTCGGGTCGGCTCCGCCGAGGTTGGCGGGCTGATCGAGATCGTCGAGTGGGATCCGCCGGGCGACTTCGCCTGGAACTCGGTCACCGGGATCGACCAGCGGGGGCGCTGGCGCCTGCGGGAGCTCTCCCCGCGGAGCACCCGGGTCACCCTCCGCTTCCACTACGGCGTCGCCGGCAGCGGGTTGAGCGGGCTGCTGGCCGAGCGGGTCGCCGCGCGGCCGCTGCGACGCCGGCTCCGCCGCTCGCTTCAGAACGTCAGACGGGCGATCGAGGTGGGGGGCCCGCAGAGTTCATCCCGGCGCCAGCGCGCCTCGGCCTAAGGCCTCCAGCTCTCAGAAGGTCCGCAGGCGGCGGCCGCCGACGTAGCGGGTGCCGCCAGGCTCCCCCGGGGGTGCCTGTTCGGGGAGTGGCACGACGGTCTTATCCTCGGCTGCCTCCGAGCCGCTGAGGGCATCGGTCCGTGCCCGCCGGACCTTCTCGTCAACCTCCTGCTCGGCGCGCCGGCGGGCGGCCTCGACCCGCTCGTCGGCCTCGCGCTGGAGCTTCACCGCCTCCAAGCTCAGTTTCGCCTCGGCCTCCGCCCTCGCCCGCGCCTCGGCCTCCCGGGCAACCCGATCGGCAAGTCTGCGGATACGCTCCTCGGCTCCTCTGCGTCCGTCCCGGGCGGCGGCCTTGACCCGCTCCTCCATCTCCTTCCGCATCCGCTCGACCTCGGCCTGTGAACCCTCGGCGGCGGCGTCGGCCCGGTCCTCGGCCGCGATCGCGCGCTGCTCGGCGTCGTTCAGCTGCGCGGTCAGAGAGGACGCGGCGGCGGCGGCCTGCGTGCGGAGCTCTGCCATCCTCGCCTCGGCCCGCCTGCGTCCCGCCTGGGCATCGGCGAGGGCGCTCTCGGTCGCGGCCGCCCGCCGCTCGGCCTCGGCTGCGCGTTGCGCCGCCCGCTTGACGATCTGCTTGGCCCTTGCCAATACCTGCTCCTCAGCCTGCTTGGACTGCTGGATGGCCTGGTTCGCCTCCTCGCGCGCATTCTTCGCGGCCAGGCGGGCGCGGGCGGCGGCGTCGCGGGCCTTCTCCTCGCGCAGGCGTAACTCCTCGACCATGGCGTCGGCTTTGGCCCGAAAGCGCTCGGTCGCCTCCCGGGCGCTCTCGATCTCGGCGCGGATCAACTTCGCGTCCAGGCGCAGCTCGCCCGGCTCATCCCCTGCCCGTTCCTCTTTGGCCGGCGGCAGTGGGTCTGGACGCTCGGTGTCGGACACCGCTGATGGGTCCTCCAAGTTGTCTCCTCAGCTGGCGAGGTCGCGCTCGGCCAGTTCGCGCTTCAGCACCTTACCCGTCGCGTTACGCGGAAGTTCGTCGACGAAGACGACCTCGCGCGGGACCTTGAACCGGGCGAGGTTCGCCTTCACGTGGGCCTTCAGCTCCTCCTCGGTGACCTCGCTTCCTTCCCTGGTGACGACGAAGGCGCGCAGTCGCTGGCCGAACTCCTCGTCGTCGACCCCAAGTGCCGCGGCCTCCACCACCGCCTCGTGATCGCTGAGCAGGTCCTCGACCTCCCGCGGGAAGACGTTCTCACCCCCGGAGACGATCATCTCGTCGTCGCGGCCGTCGATGAACAGGCGGCCCTCGGGGTCGAAGTGGCCAACGTCGCCGGAGGCGAGCAACTCGCCGAGGTGCTCCTTGTCGCCGCCTCCGGTGTAGCCCTCGAAGGCCATCTCGTTGCCGACGAACAGACGGCCGGTCTCACCCTCGGGAACTTCGTTTTCCTCGTCGTCGACCACCCGAATCACCGTCCCCCGCGGCGGCCTCCCGGCGGTGCCAGGCGCTGCGCGCATGTCCTCGGGGGTGGCGATCGTCGCCCAGGAGACCTCGGTCGAGCCGTAGAGGTTGTAGAGGTTGTCGCCGAACTCGTCCATCCACTTGGTGGCGAGCTCGCCCGGGAGGGTGGATCCGCTGGCGGCGGTCACCTCGAGGTGAGAGAGGTCGTAGCGGCGGCGCACCTCGGGGGGAAGCTCGAGAATCCTCTGCATCATCACCGGGACCACGGCGAGGGTACGAGCGCCGTGCTCCGCGGTCGCTCGCAGGGTGTCCTCCGGATCGAAGCGGCTCCGGAGGATCATCGTCGCGGCGAGCGGCAGGCTGAGGATGAAGTGGAGAAACCCCCAGGAGTGGAAGAGCGGCGCCGCGATCATCGCCGTCTCGCGATGGCGACGAGGGATCTTCGCGAGGAGCGCGGCGATCGCCCCGAGGCCCTCGGGCTGGCCGCGCTCGGCCCCCCTCGGGGTCCCGGTGGTGCCCGAGGTGAGGATGATGAACCGCGCGCTCTCCTCGGGCGGCTCGAGGTCGTCGCCGTGGGCCGAGGAGACCAGCTTCTCGACCGTGGCCGCCTCGGCGGTCCCCTCGGGACCCTCCTCCTCCCAGGCGACGTAGCGGCGGAGGATCGACGCCACCCCGGAGAGCAGGTCGGTGAACTCGTCGTCGTAGATCAGGGCCGCCGGGCGCTCGCGCTCGATCACGTCTGTCAGCTGGGGGCCGGCGAAGGCGGTGTTGAGATAGAGGGCGACCGCGCCGAGCTTCGAGCAGGCCATCGTCGCCTCGACGAAGTAGCGGTGGTTGCGGCACATGATCGCGACCCCGTCGCCGAGCCCGATCCCCTCGTTGCGAAGCCCCCGCGCCAGCGCGTTCGAGCGGCGGTGGGTCTGGGCGAAGCTGAGCGCCCCGGCCTCGTCGATCAGCGCGGTCTCGTCCGGATGGCTGATCGCGCAGGCCGCGCTGCCAAGTGCCGGTGAAGCGCCCCAGCGCAGATAGCGCTCGCCGATCCGGACGAGCTTGTCGGGCCGCACCGGCCGCAGGATCCCCGTCTGCGCGAGGACCCCGGTCTCCCAGAGGCCGTCGGCGACCCGGCCAGGCAGCCTTGAGAGGAGGCCCCCGAGCGGCTGTCTGATCGGGTCCCTCGCCATCGGCCCAGCATATTTGCCCATCTCAATCGCCCGCCCCTACTCGCCCGTCTCGACCAGCGCCACTGCGATGCAGGCGATCCCCTCGCCGCGCCCGATCGCCCCCATCGTGTCGTTGGTGGTCGCCTTGACGCTGACCGGGGCGGAGAGCACCCGGCCGAGCGCCGACTCCATCTCGGCCCGGTGGGGAGAGAGCTTCGGCTGTTCGCAGATCAGGGTGGCGTCGACGTTGAGTGGGCTGCCCGGGAGCTTCCCGACCACAACCCGGAGCAGGTCGAAGGAGTCGGCGTTGCGCCACTGCTCCTCCTCGGAGGGAAAGAGCTGACCAAGGTCGCCGAGGCCACAGGAGCCGAGCAGGGCATCGATCACCGCGTGGGTGAGGACGTCGGCGTCGGAGTGCCCGGCGAGGCCCCGGTCGTGCTCGATCTCGACCCCGCCGATCACCAGCGACTCCCCCTCGGCGAGCCGGTGGCTGTCGTAGCCGATCCCGACCCGGAGCGACATCTAGCGGCCCTCCCCCGCTCCGGGGGCCTCCGCCCCCTCACCGGCCTCGAGGCCGGTTCGCCCCACCGCCTCCAGCCGCCGCCTTCTTCCCTCGAAGACGCAGATCCGCTCCACCCCGATCCCCCGGAGGAACTCGAGCGCCTGGTCGTAGCCGAAGCCGACCTGGTCGGGAGCGTGGGCGTCGGAGGAGAGCGCGAACTCGGCACCCGCCTCGACGCACATCTCGGCGAAGGCGCGGGACGGGTAGAGCTCGCCGACCGGCTTCCGGAGGCCGGCGGTGGAGATCTCGACCGCCACCCCCGATTCGGCGATCGCCTCGATCGCCGGCTCGTAGTAGGAACGGGGGTCGCGCTCGGGCGCGGGACGGCCCCTCCCCCAGACCTTCACCAGGTCGGGATGAGCGAGGATGTCGAAGAGCCCGGAGCGGGCGGCTTCCGCCAGCGTCTCGAAGTAGCGGCGCCAGACCGCGTCGGGGTCGCCCTCCGCCTCCCAGACGTCGTAACCCTCGTGGTCGACGGCGCTGTTGCCGAGGAAGTGGACCGAGCCGACCACGTAGTCGAACGGCCTCGGGTCGAGGAGGTTGGCGATCCGGTCCTCGGCCCCGGCGATGTAGTCGGCCTCGATCCCAAGCCGCAGCTCGGTGGCGGCGACGAACTCGCAATAGGCGTCGAGATCGTCGTGCGCCTGCTCCTCCCAGAAGGGATGCCGCCATACCGCGAGCGCCTCGCTGAATCGATAGACGTGCTCGGAGACGCCGAGCTCGCCGATCCCGTGCTCCTCCGCCGCGGCCAAGTAGCGGTCGACATTCTCGGCGGTGAAATGCTCCTCCGCCGAGGCCTCGAGGTCGTCCGGCCGCAAGTGCAGGTGGTAGTCGGTGAGCACGGGTTTACGCTACCCGGCGTGGTCCATCTTCGGATCGTCGTTCCCAGCCACAACGCCGAGCACGCGCTCGACCTGCTTCAGGGGATCCCCTCGGTCTGCAACCTGATCTACCTCCCGGGCGCGGCCCACAAGCCGGAAGGAGACGTGATCCTCTGCGACGTCGCCCGTGAGGACGCCAGCGTGGTCGTCAGCGACCTGAAGGAGCTCGAGATCCATATCGAGGGCTCGATCGCGATCGAGGACGTCGACTCGCTCGTCTCCGAGGCGGGGGTGCGCGCCGAGAAGGCGGCCGCCGGCTTCCCCTCCGACGCGGTCGTCTGGGAGGAGGTGGAGGCCCGGACCTCGGAGAACACCGAGCTCTCCGCCAGCTTCCTCCTGTTCATGGTGCTCGCCTGCCTGATCGCCTCGGTCGGGATCATGCTCGACTCCCCGATTCTGATCATCGGCGCGATGGTGGTCGGCCCCGAGTTCGGCCCGATCGCGGGGTTCTGCGTCGCGGCGGTTCAGCGGCGGGGCGATCTGGCCAAGCGTTCCCTGCTGCCGCTCCTGATTGGCTTCCCCGTCGGGATCACCGCCGCGTATTTGTTCACCCTCGGGATCCGCGCCGCCGGGCTCACCCCCGAGGGGTTCTCCGCCGAGGTCCATCCCAACACCGATTTCGTCTCCCACCCCGATGAGTTCTCGTTCATCGTCGCTCTCTTCGCGGGGACCGCCGGGGTGCTCTCGCTGACCAACGCGAAGTCGGGCGCCCTGGTCGGCGTCCTGATCTCGGTGACCACGATCCCGGCCGCCGCCAACGTCGGGGTGGCTTTGGCCTTCGAAGACATCGACGAATGGATCGGTGCTCAGGGGCAGCTCGCGGTCAACCTGACCGCGATCGCGCTGGCGGGGATCGTCACGCTCTTCATCCAACGCAAGCTCTACCAGCGCCGCCGGCGCGCCCATCTGCACGAGGAGGCCCGGGAGGTCGCGGGGCTGCCGGTCGGTCGCAGCCGGCAAGAGACGCTCGGCAAGGTGCCACCAGCTCGGAGCGGCCAGCCGCCTTGATCGCGGACGTCACGTTAACCCTCGCCGTCTTCGCCCTGGTCACAGCCCTCGCCGCCCTCTTCGGGGCCGCCAACTTCGGCACCGCCCTCGGCGTCGGCCAGCTCGGCTTCGTCGCCGCGCTCGCCTACGTACTTCTCCGGCGGTAGACGGTCGAACTCAAGCACGCTCGCGGAGCAGCAGCTCCGCCGCCCGGAGGTCGAAGGGGGTGGTCACCTTGATGTTCTCGGGCGGGGCGGAGTGGATCAGGACCGCCCCACCCGCGCGCTCGACCAGCATCGCCTCGTCGGTGGCGCCGGCGAGGGCCTCCGGGTCGGAGAGCGCCTCGCGCAGGGCTCCGGTGCGGAACGCCTGCGGGGTCTGCACCGCCCAGAGCCGAGAGCGGTCCATGGTGCGCTCCACCCGACCCTCCCCGGATGCCTCCTTGATCGTGTCTGTGACCGGGGCGGCGGCGATCACCCCCGCGGCGCCCTCCTCGGCCGCCAGCTCCTCGACCACCGCGTCAACCAGCCCCGGCGTCACCAGCGGTCGCGCCGCGTCGTGAACGACGATCAGCTCCTCCCCCGCCAGCTCCAGGGCCTTGGCGACCGACTCCGATCGATGCTCCCCTCCGGCGACCGCGAGGACGCCGAGCTCGCTCACCCGGCTCTCCGACCCGGGGGGCGCCGCGACGATCACCTCGGCGATCGAGGGGGCGCCCCGGAGGGCGTCGAGCGTCCATTCGAGCAGCGGCCTGCCGGCCAGCTCGACAAAGGCCTTCGGGCCACCGGCTCCGAGCCTCTGCCCGGAGCCGGCGGCCGCGACCACGGCCGATGCTGAGCTGCGCGCCCGCTCAGGCGGTCGCTTTGGGGGCGCCGAAGCGCTCCTCCAGCAGCTCGTCCAGATAGGCCTCGGCGCCGTCCTCGTCCTTGTCGAGGGCGTACATGAACTCCGACGCGAGGATCTTCTTCGCCCGGGTGTACATCTGCTTCTCGCCGGTCGAAAGGC
>JBOGZE010000113.1:0-2965 GCA_050697055.1 Solirubrobacterales bacterium | reverse complement strand
TCGGCGAACGGGGGCGGGCCCTGCTCGTCTCGGTGCAGCACGAGGAGGAGGAGGGCGGAGTCGCGCGATTTCGCGCCGAGGGCGGCCGCGGCCTCGATTAGGGCGGGCGAGGCGTCGTCGGCGTCGTCGAGCACGATCAGGGTCGGGCGCTCGCTCTCCTCCGCGGCGCGGATCGCCTCGAGCGCCGCGTCGGGGGATCCCGTGCCTCCGGCGTAGAGGACCGCCGCCCCGGTGCGCTGAACCTCGGTGGCGAGCTCGGCGGCGAGACGGGTCTTGCCGATGCCTACCGGGCCGCCGACGAGCGCAACCCGGGAGCGCCCGCTCTCGGCCTCTGCCCAGCGCTTGCGCAGCCAGCGCAGCTCGCGCTCGCGGCCGGCGAGGAGCGGGGAGCCGCCCTCGAGCTGGGGCGGCAGCTCCTGCTGGAGGGGACGGGCCTCGAGGGCGGGGTCGTGGCGGAGGATGGCCTCCTGCAGCTCGCGCAGCTCGGGGCCGGGCTCGACCCCGGTCTCCCGGGCCAGCGCCCGGTGCGCGTCGCGATATGCCTCGATCGCCTCGGACTGCCGTCCGGCGCGGTAGAGGGCGAGCATGCGCTGCGCGTGGAAGCGCTCGTGGGTCGGGTGCTCGGCAACAAGCGCGTGGAGGCTCCCGAGCACATCGGCGTGGCGCCCGGCGGCGAGCTCGGCGTCGATCGAGAGCCCGATCGCCCGCAGGTGGAGCTCCTCGAGCCGTCCGATCTCTGGGGCGGCGAAGGGCTCGGAGGCGACGTCGGCGAGCGGGGCACCACGCCAGAGCTCGAGCGCGCCTCGGGCCGCGCCGTCGACGATCCCCTGCTCCGCCTCTGCCCGGGCTCGATCGACCAGGCGCTCGAAGCGCGCCGCGTCCACGGCGTCGGCTGGCAGCTGGAGCTCGTAGCCGCGCCCGCGGGTGACGATCGTGGCCCCCGAGCCCTCGGCGCCCAGTGCCCTCCGAAGCCGGGAGATGTAGAGGGAAAGGTTCGAGGCGGCGCTGGCCGGCGGGCGATCCCCCCAGAGGCCATCGATCAGGTCGTCCACGCTCACCGTCCGATTGGCCCGAAGCGCGAGCATCGCCAGGATCGCCCGCTGCTTGCTTCCGCCCAAGGGAAGGGCCTGGCCGTCGACGAGAGCGTCGACCCGCCCCAACACCCTAATTTCCAGCGCTTCTCCCACTGCTTCGGCCCACCTCCGGTGAGCCCGCCGTGGTCATGCTACCGCGGGCTCTCGTCTCATCGGGATCACATCTCCAATCCCGCTAGGGATCCAAACGGCGCCGAGTTGCGGCCCCGCTTCGGGGGGTAAACAGGCGTCTCCCGGCGGCCTGGCGGACGCCCGCAGAGGTCGTGGTCCCCCAGCACGCCCTCGTACCAGCCGCGGGTGGCGGCCCGCAGGTGGGTGGGAGCCTTCTCAGTCCTAGTGGTCATGTCTCACCCGCTTGAACCGGGGAAGTGATCGAGTGCAGCCGGGTCCGCAGGACTGGTTTGACCCCTCAGCGTCGAGATGATCATCGTGCTCCTCCTTTGCCGTGCACCGCGTGATCTCTTGCCGCGGAGGCTGCAACAGGGCGGCATACGGACGGCATATGCGGTCACGGCGCGACGGATGATCGCCCGTCGCACGCTGCGACATCGCCCAGGCGGAGCACGACGTTTTTGGCGCACGCAGTAGCACAGTGAGCGACGCCCCCGAGCTGAAGAGCCCGGGGGCGCCACTCCGAAAGCCCGGCGGCTTCGAGGGCAATCCGCTCGGCCGCCCACTTCTTCTTCAGCCCGACAGTAGGGTGCGCCACGTTGCCCTGGCGGGGGTGGCGTCGGTGACGCCGCCAACCGTGGCCCGGACCTGGAGTTTGTTCTTGCCTGGCCCGTTTGGCCTCTTGTTCATCACCCTGAGGGGTGATGTGCACGGGGCGAATGGCTTAACGAGGTCCGGACGTGGGTGGTCCGGCGAGCCGCGCGAAAGACGCAAGGCGCACTCGAAGGTCGCGCCCGCCTGGTTGGCGGTGAACTCGAAGGTCGCGGCCCTGGCGTGGAATATGGGCCTGCGTGGGGCCTTGGTGATCGTGGTCTCGAGCGTCGTGACCGCTTGGCTGTCGGTGGCTGCAGGGATCGCTGCGGTGGACTGTCCTGCGCCGCCGCCGACCAGCAGCCCGAGCGCCCAGAGTGCGAGCAGCGAGAGCAGCACTGCAGGCCTGGGGGTGGTGATGGTGTGAGTCCTCATCTTGGGCCTCCTGGTAGTCGAGGCTCCGGGCCAGGCCTCCGCTGAAGCGAAGCCCGGCGCCAGTTGTCAGCGCGGAGGCTGCAACAGGGCGGCATACGGATGGCATATGCGGGCACGGTGAGCCGGGAACGGCTCCTAAAAAGTCGCGCCGCCCTACTCCGACAGCCCGGCGGCTTCGAGGGCCTCGTCTCGGGTCCAGCGGTTGTGCCACTCGATGAGGCGGCCCTCCTTCACCCGGATTGCAGTCACGACGTCGAAGTGGGTCGCGATTCCGCTTCCCGCGCCGCTTATGTGCCACCGGTACGCGACCACAACCCAGTCTCGCTGATCCGCGACCACATCGATGTCGGTAAATCCGATCTCTCCCCAGTCACTCAGGCGTTCGCCCTCCGCGACCACGGCATCCCGTCCCACGAAGGGTCCCGGTTCGGGCCACCCGGGAACTGCGGTGGCCGTGATCTGCGGATGGAAGAGAGCTGCACGGCCCTCCACGTCATTGGGGTCGAGGCGAAAGGATTCGAGAACCAGCTCGACGTTCTCCTCCGACATCGCCCACGCACTATCTCTCGACATGGTGCCGCTTTCCATGCAAAGCAGCCCTTCTGAACCACCCCCTGATCCGAGGCGCGGCTAGCGGTCGGGCGCGGTCGCGATCGCGACGTAGTCGTACTCACCCGGCCAGCCGTCCTGCGCCCTCGGCACGAACGCGGGGCAGGTCCTGGGCGGTTCGGGCC
>JBOGZE010000112.1:0-1812 GCA_050697055.1 Solirubrobacterales bacterium | reverse complement strand
CCGGAAGCCGGGGCGGCAGGACGAACACGGTCTCCGACAGGTTCAGCTCCCGCGCGATCGCCTGCATGGTGGCGTCGTCGATACCGGACCCGTCGGGGAACACGGCGAGAGGGTTCCCACCGAGCGGCCGGTCCGTGAAGACGTCGAGGACGTGGTAACGGAGGTCGCTCACTGCCCCACCTTCCATGCAAGGTGTCGCAGATTAGGGACGCTGTAAGGAGAGCTTCGGCGTGCGGGTGGGGAGAGCCACAGTCGCTTGCCCCTCGAGGGCCTGGATGAGACCGGCTCCCCCGCCTGGCGCGGAGGGCCCCAACCGACCACAGGGTGTAGCGCCAGGGCACGTGAAGCCCGGAGCGCCGGTTCAGTGAGCGATCGGCGGGACCCTCCATCGCCGGAGCGAGAGAGTGGACCTCGACGCGGAGGCACCGCATGGAACGTCCGGCGCCAAGCTATTGGATCGGCCTCGACTGGGCGAGTGATAAGCACGACGTCTGCGTCCTCGACGGCGGCGGGCAGATCGGGCTCGCTTTCTCGGCCGCGCACACGGCGGAGGGACTGACGGAACTGGTTCGTCGCCTCCAGCGCTACGGCTCTCCGCAGGATCTCCCGATCGCCATCGAACGCCCCTCGGGGCTGCTCGTCGACACGCTGCTCGAGGCCGGCTTCCCGGTGGTCCCGATCCACCCCAACGCCCTCAAGGCCACTCGCCCCCGCTACGCCGCCGCGCCCGCCAAGAGCGATCCCGGCGACGCCTACATTCTGGCCGACCTCCTCCGCACCGACGGCCACCGCTTCCACCCGCTGCGCGCTCCGTCCGATCCGACCAAGGCGTTGCGCACCGCCGTGCGCACTCGCGACGACCTGGTGGCCAACCGGGTGCAGCTCGCCAACCAGCTGCGCAGCCTGCTGGAGAGCTTCTGGGCCGGAGCGGCCGTCATCTTCGCCGATGTCGACAGCCCCATCGCCCTCGCCTTCCTCGACCGCTATCCCACCCCTGACAGCGCCGCCCGCCTCGGCGAAAAGCGACTCCAACGCTTCCTCCTCCAGGCCGCCTACTGTGGCCGACGGCCCGCCACCGAACTGCTCGAGAGGCTCCGCGGCGCACCCGTCGGACAGGCCGGAGATCTCGAACGCGAGACCAAGGGCCAGCTCGTCCGATCCCTGGTCGCCGTGCTCCAGCCGCTCGTCGACCAGATCCGACAGCTCGACGGTCTCATCGCTGCCCAGCTCGCCCAACACCCCGACGGCGCTCTGCTCCAGTCCTTCCCCAGGATCGGCTGCACCAACGCCGCGCAGATCCTCGCCGAGCTCGGCGACGACCGCGCCCGCTTCGCCACCGATGACCAGCTCGCCGCCGAGGGCGGAGTCGCACCCGTCACCCACGCGTCCGGCAAGCACCGCGGCGTGGCCTGCCGCTTCGCCTGCAACAAACGCCTGCGGCAGGCCCTCACCATCTGGGCCCACAACTCCCGATACGCTTCGCCGTGGGCCGCGGCTGTCTACCAACGCGCGCGCGCCCGCGGATGCGACCACCCCCATGCCGTTCGCATCCTCGCCCGTGCATGGCTGCGGGTCCTCTGGCGCTGCTGGCAGGACCACGCCACCTACGACCCCGCGGCACACCGCGGAGCCCGACCCTGCCTCTACCCCCCTCAGCCCCATCCTGAAGCGGCCTGAAGGGGACACGGTTGACACAGGGTGTCTCATTCGGCCGGCCGATCCGCGGCGGGGGCCGGACCGGCGTCCGCGATCGCGCCCGAGGACCAGACCACGCGCCCGCCCACAATCGTGAGGACCGCCGCCACCCCTTCG
>JBOGZE010000111.1:0-2303 GCA_050697055.1 Solirubrobacterales bacterium | reverse complement strand
GCAATCGCCTCTTGGGCGCTGCGCCGCTGAGCTCTCGGCGCCGGCCCCGTCGGCGGTGCCCTGCGTGCATCGGGAGCCGGCGCTTCTGAGCCAATCGTGTACCCGTCAGAGCCTCAACCGACGAAGTTGAAGCCGCACTTCTTGCCGTTGTCATTATGCGCCGGGTGCTTCTTCTGCTTCTTCTTCGCCGCACACGGCTTGTCCGAATGCGGAACCCCGCCCTGGTCAGCTATCGCGGCGGCTGCCGGGAACGAAAGGGCGAGTGCTGCACCGGTTGCCAGCACTGCGACTCTGCGCATGCTTGCCTTCACCTGGGATCACACCTCCTCGAGGGTGTCTCGTATCACCCTTAGAGCGCTTGCGCGGCTCCAGGGGTTACGCCGACGGAGCGCTGTCCGGTATCAGTCGAGCAGGCCGACCTGGCGCAGGATCGAGACTGAGTCCGAGTAGACGTCCTTTCGCTTGATCAATCCATCCTCGAACGGGATCACGTCGACCCCCCGCCATTCGACCTTCTTCCCGGTTGGCGCGGCGACGAGATCGCCACGACGCATCTCGTTCTGGTGGGTCGCGGTGGCCGTCCACTCCTGGGTGACCACGGCGTCGCAGACGTAGAGCCGGCGGGTCTCGAAGTGGATGTCGGGCCAGGTCTCGAAGATCGAGCCGATGTGCTCGCGCGCCGCCTCGCCCTGCGCCGACTCGCCCGCGGTGTGGTTCTCGAAGACCATGTCGGGAGCATGCATAGCGATGATCGCGTCGAGGTCGTGGCTGTTCCAGGCCTCGTTGTACTGCGCGATCTTCTCCTCGAGCGTCGCCGGGTCGTCGGCCATCCGAAGAGGATATGTTCGCCCGGCGACAGGAGACAACTGGGCACCAGGAGGAGAGCGCATGGCCGAGGGCTACACGATCAAGAGCGTTGACGAGTTCGAGGTGATGGAGGGGTCCGGCGGCGCCACCTGGCGACTGGCGCGCAAGACCCTGGGAGCCGAGGCCTTCGGCTTCAACGTCGTCGACATCGCGCCCGGGGGCGAGATCCCGGCGCACGACCACAGCGGGGACGACCAGGAGGAGGTGTTCGTCATCCTCGACGGGCAGGGGACGATCGTCGCTGGCAACGAGGAGCACGACGCCCCGGCGGGCACCTACTGCCGCTTCGCCCCCGAGGTCCACCGGACGATCCGCAACAAGTCGGACGCCCCGGTCCGCGCCCTGCTGATCGGCGTACCGGTCAAGAGCGGCTACGAGCCGATGTCCTGGGGGTAGGGTCGGCTCAGGAAAACTCGTCGAGCAGCTCTTCCTGGCAGCGCTGCTCGTGGTCCCGCAGCTTGCGGGGCACTCCGGACTCTCCGGTCACCGATTCGTTGTGGGTGACGTCGACGAGCGCCCGGAAGCGCTCGGTCTCAGATCCGGGCCCGTCGTCGTGGGCTACGTGTCCGTTGCCCCTGGCCCTGCTCGTGGAGTCCCCCGGCTCGGGTTCCCCCTGGTGCTCCTCGGTTTGCTTGCTCATGCTCGATCTCCCCGGCTTTGAGTGATGAGGATCGGTTCGTTTTGTTAACGCCTCCTAACGGTTGGAGTTTCGCATGATCGGCGGCGAATTACCAGCGTGCTCGCAAATTGCGATCAAAGGTGCAGACCTGGGAGTAGCGCCGCCAGAAAGTGCGGAAGAGGCGACTTCTATACTTTTTCCGCCCTTTCAACCCCGTCGCGCGCCCGCTCGAAGAAGGCACGGAAACCGGGAGGTCAATGAGCAACTCGTCCCCACCCCGCCGCGAGCCCCTGCGGCCTGAGCGCTACTCCCCGGAGCGCGCCTATCGCCCGCGCGTCTCCCCTCCGAGCGTGGAGGACAAGGACGCCTGCGCGATCTACGCATCCGTGAGGCGCGATGCGACCCCGAGCCACGAGCCGGTGACCGTGGCGCTCGAGTCGCTGCAAAAGATGCTCCACCGTGCGGGCAACGTCGACGGCGAGGGGGACGGCTGCGGCTTGCTGGTCGACATCCCGACCAAGATCTGGGCGGAGGAGATCCGCGCGGGTGGCCACAACCCCTCGCTCGCCCTCGACGATGCCTTCGCCGTCGCCCATGTCTTCGTCGAGCGCTCCGCCGACCTTGATCAGGTCCGCCACGACGCCCGCGAGATCCTCGGCCGGGGCGGCTTCCGCATCCTCGCCGAGCGCCTCGGCGCTGTCGATTCGGCCGCCCTCGGCGCGACCGCGCGCGAAGAGGAGCCCCAGGTCTGGCAGTTCGCGGGTCTCGTGCCGGAAGCCTCCGGCGCCGACCGCACCGTCTTCAACCTGAAGATCGT
>JBOGZE010000110.1:0-4735 GCA_050697055.1 Solirubrobacterales bacterium | reverse complement strand
AGGGCGACCTCCGCCCCGGCGACCGTCTGCGGATTGAGAGCCCGGGCGGCGGCGGCTGGGGTCGCGCCAGCGCCGGATAGGCGACTGGCTGATCAGCCAGAGGAATGTCCCCATTCTGATGCGGTTTTCGGTACTTACAGCTAAGGGCGTAACTTTGTGACATTTGCTCACAAGGGTTGTCAAACCCGAGCCCGTCATCTAGACTGCGCTCTTCGCAGGGGGCTCCGGTGCTTGATCAGCACCCCGCCTCCACGAATGAACCGGACCTGACACGCAATGCCGATCGCTTTCAAAGAGTGGGCCGTGACCGTGCGAGCGCTGGCCGAAGGTGAGCAGCTCGTCGCGCTGCGCAAGGGCGGCATCCGTGAGGAGAACAAGCATTTCGAGGTAGAGCACGACCAGTTCTTCCTCTACCCCACCTTCGATCACCAGCGAAACGACCTGGTGCGTGAATCGCACCACCCCGAGCTGCGGCGCGCCCTCGAGGAGGGTGTCTGGCCCGACGAGGAGCCGCCCCCGCGGGCGCTGCTCCAGGACGGTGGCATCCCCCAGCCCGACCGGGTGAGGATCCGCGCCTGGGCCGAGATCACCGATCACTTCACCACCGAGGACCACCGCGTGGTCGAGGCGCTGACCCCGTTCCACATCTGGACCACGGACTACGCGCAGAAGCGCCTCGCCTGGAAGCGGCGCCACCCCCTGCACGTGCTGCTCCTGCGGGTCCACAGGATCCCGCGCCCGGTCACCGTCCGGGTAAAGGACGAGCACCATGGCTGCCGCTCCTGGGTCGAGATCGATCGCGATCTGCCCTTCGAGGGCACCCCGGTGATGGCGGACGAGGAGTTCGAGCGCGCCGCGGAGTCGATTCGCGACCTCTGCCAGGGCGAGCCGGTTCCGGCGTAGTTCCGGTTCTCGACTCCCTGAAAGACAGCAAGCGCGCGCTGCTGATCGGCATGGGCGGCGGCGGCGACGTGGTCGGCGCCCTGGCGCTCACCGAGCTGGTCGAGGGCCTGCAGACCCGAGGGCGCTCCGATGATGCGAGGGCGCGCGACAGCGCGACCCGTGAGATGTCGGAGGAGCGACTCGTTTCAGGCTGGATGCTGGGCGGGGTCGCCTGGGAGCGCTCGCCGATCGACCCCCGGCCGGGCCCGCGATCGCTGGCCGAGATCAGGGGCGGCAGGCGGCTCGGCTCGGCGGCAGTGCTCGCGGACGCCGAGACCGTCAGTTCCGACGGCGTCCATTTCTCCGAGTCGCGGATGGCCGAGCACACTGGGAGGCCGGTCGTGCTGCTCGACATCACCAGCGGGCCGGGCGCGACCGCCCGGGGGATCAGCGAGGCCGCCCGCGAGCTCGACTGCGGCGCGGTCGCCTTCATCGACGTCGGCGGGGACGTTCTCGCCCACGGCGACGAGCCGGGGCTGGCGAGCCCGCTCTGCGACGCGATCATGCTTGCCGCGGCGACTCAGCTGGACCCGGGGCTGAGGGCGATCGGCGCCGTCTACGGCCCTGGGTGCGATGGCGAGCTCACCCCCGCGGAGGTGCTCGAGCGGATCGACGAGCTGGGCACGGCGGGCGCCCTCCTCGGCGCCTGGGGCCTCACCCCAAGCGCCTGCGAGCGGGTTGAGTCGGCGGCCGCAACCGTCCCCACCGAGGCGAGTCTGCAGGCGGTCCGCTGCGCCCGCGGCGAGCGGGGCACGGCCACCATCCGCAGCGGCCGGCGCACCGTCGAGCTCACCCCGATTGGGGCGCTCACCTTCTTCTTCGATCCCGGCAAGGCGGTCGAATCGGTGGCCCCGCTCGCCCACGCGGTCGCCCCCGCCGCCAGCCTCGAGGAGGCGCACGACGCGCTGGCGTCGCTGGGCGTGAGCACGGAGCTGGAGCTCGAGCGCGCCCGATCCCCGGAGTAGCCTCGTTCACCACCATGGCCTGGGTAGAGACCGATTCCCTCAGCTTCACCGCGCGCCATGACGACGCCGACACGGGCTGCGCGCAGCGAATCCTCGATCGCCTCGAGGACCTGCGCCTGCGCCTGGAGGAGCGCTTCCCGGAGGCGCCAGGCGACGTCACCGTGGTCGTCCACGACAACCCCGCCTGGCTCTCGGCGGCCCATCCGCTGCTGCCCGCGGTTCGCTGGTCCGCCGCTCCCGCCGGGCGCCGCTACCTGGCGGGGTGGCCGATGGCTGGCGAGATCCACGTCCTCAACGATTACTGGACCGAGCGCCGCTCGGCGGGCGATGACTCGCTCAGCGCCCTTCGGGGAACCGCCGAGCGGATGTATTGCCAGCTGGTCCTCGCGGCGAACAACGACCGGCTGCCGCCGATGTGGACCCCGCGGCGCTTTCTCACCTACCTGCGGTGGGCCTGGCTGATCGAGGGAGCGGCGCAGTACTTCACCGGCCAGACCTCGCTCTTTCGGGCTGCGGTGATCACCCGCCTGCGCGAGGGGGAGCGACCGCGGTTCCCGCCGACACGGCGCGACGCGGTGATCCTGGGCGGGACGATCTTCGACCTCCTCGACCGTAACGCGGGGGCCGAGGCCTGCGCGGTTCTGGTCGCGAGGCTGCGCCGCGAGGGGCCCGGCAGCAACCTCGCCCTGGCCTTCGAGGCACGGCTCAGCGAGATCGAGCGCGCCTGGCGCGAGCAGCTGGATGAGATCGTCTACCGGCAGTCCGAGCGTCTCGACGCTCCCTCGCTCAGCGAGGCGCTCAACCGCAGCTCACCGCTGCGCCTCCGCGAGGAGCTCGATCTCCCCACCCCACCCGAGCTCGACCTCGGCACCCCGCCCGAGTTCTTCGACAACGGGGACTCAGCCGGTGGCCTGGTAGAGGAACCAGACCAGAGCTCCGGCGAGCAGAACCGCCGCCAGGAGCCACGCCGCTAGCCGACCCGGGGACCCGATCCCTGGCATCGAGCCGGGCTCCGCCTCCGCGGTGAGCAGATCTGCGCCGCCGAGCAGCCGGCGGGCCGCCTGGTAGCCCGACTCGGGCACCAGCACGTCGCGAGGGCCGGCGGCGAGGAAATCGGGAACGTCGAAGCCACGCGTCCTCCGTAGCACCGAGGGGATCCCCTGGTCGAGGAGGATGCCCTGAATCATCTCGGAGTCGGCCAGGTTCCGGCCACCGGTGACCCTGACCAGCTCGCCGCGGGCGTACTGGGGGCGGATCTTCCGCGCCTTCTCGTGGGCGTCGGTGATCGGCTCCTCCTCCCGGGTACCCGCGTAGACCAGCGGCATCCCGCAATTGCGGCAGAAGCGCTCCTCGACCGAGTGGGCGAGCGCGCAGCGCGGGCAGGTGAGCGGTGGCGGCGCCATCAAACGGGTTGCTCCTTGGCTTTGCCTGCGGAGCACCCTCGCATCTCACTCGACCGTGAGCTCGACCTCGGTGACGCCGCCCTCGTCGATCTGGAAGCCGCGCAGGGGCGCCTCGCCCTCCGCCAGCGAGGCGATCAGGTAGACGACGCCTGGGAACAGAGGCTCCTGGCCCACGACCTCACCGTTCTCCCGGCGGTCCATCAGGGCCAGGTTGATGTCGGTCTGCGACGGGTAGGCCGGGCTCGCCGTGTGGGAGTGGTAGATCGCCGCCAGCTCCTCCCCGCGCTCCTCGATCTCGCTCATGATCCGGAACTGGTCCTTGGGATCGAGGTTGTAGCGGAGCGGATTCGCCTCGGCGTTACGGGCCCGGTAGACGGTCTGCGCCCGGCCGTCGGCCCCGCCGATCAGCCCGCAACACTCGTTCGGCGCCTCCTCGCGGGCGTGCGCGATCAGCTCGTTGAATATTGCGCGGGAAAGTCGCACGGGCGACGCAGTTTGACTCAATAGAACTCGGCGCCGCCGGCGCGGGGCGGCTCGCTGAGGTCGCCGCCCTCGCGCCCGAGCAGGTCGGGGTCCTCGCGCCCTCTCTCCCAGAGCAGGTCGTCGAGCAACGGGGGTGGGATCTCGGCCCGCTCGGCGACCTGCTTGAAGGCGTTGCGGGTCGCGGCCCTCACCTCTTCCACCTTTCCTTCGCCGACGAGGCCCGAGCGGAGCGCGAGCCGCATGAGCACGTTGTCGGCGGAGACCTCCCAGTTCTGCGGGTCCGCGACCGTCAGCCACCCCCGCCGCTCCCAGATCTTGCAGACCAGGAAGCTCTTCTTCTGCAGGGGATCGGAGAAGGCCTCGAAGCCGCCCAGCAGCTTCAGGGCTCCGTCGCCGCCCAGACGCCCTCCGGTGGCGGCGATCAGGGTGCTCGCCTCGCCCTGGTAGTTCTCGATCAGGCCCCGCGCCAGGTCGTCCCAGAGCTGGGCGCGGCGTTCCGGGTCGGCGAGCGACTCGCCGCCGATCCGGAAGACCGCGGCGATCGCCGCCGGGTCGACGCCGAGCAGCGAGCGCGCGGTAAGGGCCCCCGGGGCGCGGCGCTCGGCGCGCAGGCCGAGCGCCCAGAGCAGGGCGCTTCCCTCATAGGGGCCGGCGCCGTCGACCTCGTGACTCTCGCGATAACCGGTGCGGTGGTCGATCGCGGTCAGGAAAACGGCGGCGTCCGGCGTCGGCACCTCGGCGAAGTCGGGGGGCTCGTAGCCGACCGCCAGCTCCCTGACCCGAGCGGCGACCCGCTCGAGTGACATTAGACGGCTGGCTCCTCGGCTCCGCCTGCGGAGCCGCCTTGCGTAACTACCACCAAACGGTGGAGTCGATCTTCTCCAGCTCCTCCACCGGGCGCGTGTAGACGCCGGAGGAGAGGTACTTCCAGCCGTCGTCGGG
>JBOGZE010000109.1:0-2805 GCA_050697055.1 Solirubrobacterales bacterium | reverse complement strand
GGGGAGAACGAGCCCTTCACGTGAAACGGGTTGCTCCTCGCTTCTCTGCGGAGCACCCTCGCATAAGGAGGGACGGCATGAACGGAGGCAAGCTGGGCCGGGTGGCGCTGATCGCGGTCGCGGCCCTGGTCCTCGGTCTCGTCGTGGCGGCGCCGGCCGCCCAGGCCAGGAAGAAGGTGGTAACGAAGGAGTTCGAGGTGGGGGTGGGGGCGCCCGCCGGCGGCGTGCCGCTCAACATCCCGGACGGGGGCGGGGGGGCCGTGCAGCTGGTCCGCGATCCGATTGCGGTCAAGGGACTCAACCCGCGAAGGAAGATCAAAGACGTCAATGTCGGCGTTCGGATCAGCCATCCGTTCGCGAATGACCTGGAGATCTATCTGGCCTCGCCGCGCGGGGTGATCAACCTCTCCCATGATGTCGGCGGCAACGGCAACAACTATGGGGACGGGTTCGGCGGCTGCGCCGGAGGGCTGACGACCTTCGACAGCCAGACACCCACCTCGATTGCGACGCCGGGGCTGCAGGCACCGTTCGTCGGGTTCTTCGCGCCGCAGGAGAGCCTCGGTCTCCTCAACGGCCTGGGGGACAAGAAGGCGACGAACGCGACCTGGTCCCTGCTCGTCATGGACGACAGCAACCTCCATGGGACCGGCACCGTGGACTGTTTCAAGCTGACGTTGAGGGCCACCAACCCGAGGTAGAAGTCGGTAGCCACGAACCGAAACGGGGCGCCCGCGGGCGCCCCGTTCTCGTCGTACGCCCGGCATGGGCACCAGCTCGGGGGTGTAAGTCCCCCGTGGATCAGATGACCGAAACCACAAGCCAAAGCCAACTGCGTCGCCGCGAGGCGGGGTGGGAAGGAAGGTGGAGGCGAAATCGCGACCCGAGGAACACGAATCGCATAGGAGGCGGGGCGGCGCGGGCGAGTCGGCTACGCACGGCGAAGCCCGTGGTCATCAAGGCGCCGCAACGTAGATGCGGCGGGTGCGCGAGGAAGGTTGCTGCCCTTATCCGGGGAGATCTGCCGGGGCGTCGGCCTCGACGAGGTATGTCGCCCGACACCGACCGCCGAGAGGCGGCCGGTCACCCGGCAGAAGTCAGCAGAGGTCGTAGTAGCGGCCGGGATCGAGATGGCCGTGAAGGACCGAACGCATCGCCGCAGCGAGGACGCCAGGCTCGATCGGATCGCTCAAAGCGCAGCCAACCCCGCCAAGGCGGGGCTCGGCGCAATGGATGCCCAGGGTGAAGCCCGAAGCTCCCCGCCGAGAGCGCAGGCGATCCGCGGCGCCGGCGCCACCTCAAAGCGCCGCGCCGGTTCGCCGGCGCGGAGCGATGCGAACCGCCCGGTGCGGACCCGCATGCCGGGTGGTGTGGGAGGGGCCGGGGTAAGCCCGGCCCCTACCCGCTCGGAAGACGACTCTTAGAATCGAGGGCATGTCCGGGCACTCCAAGTGGTCCTCGATCAAGCACAAGAAGGGCGCGGCCGACGCAAGGCGCGGCAAGCTCTTCACCAAACTCGCGCGCGCCATAACCGTCGCGGCGCGGGACGGCGGTGGGAACGTCGAAGCCAACCCCGCGCTGGGCCTGGCTGTTCAGAAGGCGCGCGATGCCTCGATGCCCAAGGACAACATCCAGCGCGCGATCGACCGGGGCGCGGGGGAGGGCGGCGACGCCGCCGCGATCGAGAGCGCCGTATACGAGGGGTACGGCCCGGGCGGCGCCGCGATCCTGGTCGAGGCTCTGACCGACAACCGCAACCGCACCGGCGCCGAGGTTCGCCATGCGTTCGAGAGGCACGGCGGCAGCCTGGGAGAGCCGGGATCGGTCTCCTGGCAGTTCGAGAAGCGCGGCGTGATTCTCGTGGACGGCGAGCGCTACGACGAGGACGACCTGATGCCGGCGATCGACGCGGGCGCGGAGGACGTCTCCGAGGACGGCGACCTGCTCAAGATCACCACCGCCGCCTCAGACCTGGCCGCCGTCCGCTCCGCCCTGGAGGGTGCCGGGGTGGAGGTTCAGTCCGCCGAGCTCTCCATGGAGCCGAAGAGCACGGTCCAGGTGGGGGAGGGCGACGCGCCGGCGCTGCTGAGGCTGATGGACGCCCTCGAGGACCAGGATGACGTCGATTCAGTGCATGCCAACTTTGACGTGCCGGAGGAGATCCTCGAAAGGGCCGCGGCGACGTCCTGACTTAAAGGACATCCGCCCCTAGTTCGAGAATGAAGGGGAATGATCGTCATCGGCATCGATCCGGGTATCGCCAACACCGGGTTCGGTGTGGTTCGCACGGTCGGGGAGCGGATGGTGGCGCTCGACGGCGGAGTGATCGAGACCCCGGCCGACCTGCGTGTCGAGCAGCGGCTCGGCAGGCTGCACGAGTCGCTCGGAGAGTTGATCCGCTGGCACGAGCCCACGGCGATGGCGCTCGAGGACCTCTTCTTCGGGAAGAACGTCGGCTCGGCGCTGAGCGTGGGAGAGGCCCGCGGCGTCGCCCTGCTGGCCGCCGCCGGGCACGCGCTTCCCTGCTTCGACTACACGCCGCAGGCGGTGAAGAAAGCGGTGTGCGGCTCCGGCTCCGCCGAAAAGGGCCAGGTGCAGCGCATGGTCGCGAGCCTGCTCGGTCTGCCAGAGCCGCCCGCGCCTGACCACGCTGCCGATGCTTTCGCCGTCGCGATCTGCCACGCGGGATCCGCGGCGGCCCGCAACGCCCCCGGGCATTTCGGTCGGGCGAGGCCCGGGGCGGCTCCGGCGATCGCGACGCGCCAGCGCTTGGCCGGCTAGCTGCCCCAGGCCGCAGGTGGCCGC
>JBOGZE010000108.1:0-3128 GCA_050697055.1 Solirubrobacterales bacterium | reverse complement strand
AACAGCTGGGCCTACGTGGTCGGCGAGGTCTTCTTCATCATCATCTTCACCTACTTCTATACGGCGGTCACCTTCAACCCTGTGGACCAGGCCGACAACCTGAAGAAGTACGGAGGCTTCATACCCGGCGTTCGCCCGGGTCGCCCCACGGCGGAATACCTCGACCGCATCCTCTCTCGCCTCACCTTCCCAGGAGCCCTCTATCTGGGCGCGGTGGCGGCGCTTCCCACGATCCTGATCAGCCAGACGTCGGCGAACTTCTTCTTCGGCGGGACCTCGATCCTGATCGTCGTGGGCGTCGCCCTCGACACGGTGAAACAGCTCGAGGCGCAGTTGATGATGCGGAACTACGAGGGATTCCTGAAGTGAGCGCGGCCGTGGGAGCACCGGGTTGCCAGAGCTCAACCTGATCCTCCTCGGGCCGCCCGGCAGCGGCAAGGGGACACAGGGAAAGACCCTGCAGGAGGACTTCCACCTCCCCTACTACGCCACCGGCGACATCCTCCGAGCCGCGGTCAGGGAGGGGACCGCGGTCGGCCGCCGGGCGAAGGAGTACATGGACCGCGGCGACCTCGTCCCCGACGAGGTGATCATTGAGGTGATCGGCGAGCGGGTGCAGCAGGAGGAGGCCAGCGACGGCTTCATCCTCGACGGCTTTCCCCGGACCGTGCCGCAGGCCGAGGCGCTCGACGAGGAGATGGATGACTTGGGTCGCCGGATCACCGCCGCGATCCTGATCGACGTTCCCGAGGAGGAGATCATCCGCCGGCTCGGCGGCCGCCGCACCTGCGAGAAGGATCCGAGCCACATCTACCACGTCGAGTTCGACCCCCCCGAGAAGGAGGGCGTTTGCGACGAGGACGGCGGCAAGCTGATCGTCCGCGATGACGACAAGCCGGAGGTGATCCGCCACCGCCTCGAGCAGTACCGGGAGAAGACCGAGCCGCTGGTCGGCTACTACGACGAGCGCGAGATCCTCTGCCGGGTCGATGGCGCCCAGCCGCCCGAGGAGATCAGCGAGCGGATCCACGCCGTGCTCGCCACCCTGCGAATGGAAGAGGAGATCTAGGAACTAGAGTTTCAGGTGAGATGTATCGCTCGATGATCATCCGAAAGACGCCTGAGCAGATCGAGGCGATGGCCGCGGCGGGCGAGATCCAGGCTCGCTGCCTGCGGATGCTCCGCTCCAAGTGCAGGCCTGGGGTCACCACCGCCGAGCTCGATCAGGCGGCCGAGCGCTTCATCCGCTCGCAGGGAGCGGTGGCTTCGTTCAAGGGCTATCGAGGATTCCCGGGCTCGATCTGCACCTCGCCCAACTCGATGGTCGTCCACGGGATCCCCGGCCCCTACGAGCTTCGCCGCGGCGACATCCTCTCGATCGACGTCGGGGTCACCTACGAGGGCTGGGTCGCCGACGCGGCGATCACGGTCCCGGTCGGCGAAGCGCCGGAGGACGCCGAGGCCCTGCTGACCGCCACCCGCGAGGCGCTCTTCGCGGGGATCGAGCAGGCACGTCCCGGCAACCGGCTGGGCGACATCTCGAACGCCGTGGAGCACCGGGTCGAAGAGGACGAGCTGTCGGTGATCCGCACCCTGGTCGGCCACGGGATCGGCCGAAACATGCATGAGGATCCCCAGATTCCCAACTTCGGCGAACCCGGCAAGGGCCCGGAGCTGGCGGAGGGGATGGCGCTCGCGATCGAGCCGATGGTCAACGCCGGCGGGCCCGACGTGCGAATGGGGGCAGATGGCTGGGCGGTCTACTCGCAGGACGAGTCGCTCACCGCCCACTTCGAGTTCACGGTCGCGGTCACCGCCGACGGGCCGCGCATCCTCACCCCCTGGCACCTCGACTAGCTGCGCATCTCGGCCAGGGTGGCCGGATTCCGCCCCCTGCTAACATTCTTCGGCTGGCCAATCGGCCATGTTTTGGTGCCCGCGATCCAACTCCTGGGATCGCAGGGCTTTCTCTTTGTCCGATACGAATGGAAGGGCGATGAAGGTTCGAGCCTCCGTCAAACCGATCTGCGAGAAGTGCAAGGTGATCCGCCGCGGCGGCGCCGTGCTCGTGATCTGTTCGAACCCGCGCCACAAGCAGCGGCAGGGCTAGTAAGTGACGGTGCGCGGCGCTGCGAAGCACAACGGTTCACGGAGAGCGATTCTGCGGTCACCAGCGCCGCGTCAGGGCATGTTCAGGTGGTGCCGGTAATGGCGCGAATCGCAGGGGTCAACGTCCCCCTGAACAAGCGGGCCGAGGTGGGCCTGACCTACGTCTACGGGATCGGCCGCTCGGCCTCCAACCAGATCCTCAAGAAGGCGGGCGTCGATCCGAATACCCAGGTCAAGGACCTGACCGAGGACGAGATCGTGAAGCTGCGCGAGGCCGTCGAGGGCAGCGAGGTGGAGGGCGACCTCCGACGCGAGCGCTCCCAGAACGTCAAGCGCCTGCAGGAGATCGGCTCCTACCGTGGCCTGCGCCACCGGCGCGGCCTTCCGGTCCACGGCCAGCGGACGAAGACCAACGCGAGGGCCCGCAAGGGCCCGCGGAAGATGAGCGTGCAGCAGCGCAAGCGCCCGCCAACTCCGGGTTGAGCAGAGGAGAGCAGACCTAGATGGCACAACCGAGAAAGAGTCGCCGCCGGACGCGCAAGAACGTCACCTACGGACAGGCGCACATCAAGACTTCGTTCAACAACACGATCGTCACCCTCACCGACACCGAGGGCAACGTGATCGCCTGGGAGTCGGCGGGCAGCGCCGGCTTCAAGGGCTCGCGCAAGTCGACTCCGTTCGCGGCGCAGGTGACCGCCGACGCCGCCGCGAAGAAGGGCATGGAGCACGGCCTGGAGAAGGTCGAGGTGTTCGCCAAGGGCGCCGGCTCCGGCCGGGAGACGGCGATTCGCTCCCTGCAGGCGGCAGGGCTCGACGTGACCACGGTCAAGGACGTCACCCCGCAGGCCCACAACGGCTGCCGCCCGAGAAAGCGTCGGAGGGTCTAGAAGATGGCTCGCGACACCTCACCACAGTGCAAGCAGTGCCGCCGCGAGGGACAGAAACTGTTCCTCAAGGGCGCCCGTTGCTTCACCGACAAGTGCGGCGTCGAGAGGCGCTCCTACCCGCCGGGCGAG
>JBOGZE010000107.1:0-4600 GCA_050697055.1 Solirubrobacterales bacterium | reverse complement strand
GGGACAAGGACTCCTGCGCCGACGCGGGCTTTCTCAAGATCGACCTGCTCGGCCTCGGGATGCTCTCGGCGGTCGAGCGCGCCGTCGACGAGATCGGGCGGGCGCGGGGCGAGCACGTCGACCTCTCGCGGATCCCGCTCGACGACGAGGAGGTCTACGAATCGATCCGCGCCGCCGACACCACCGGCGTCTTCCAGATCGAGAGCCGGGCGCAGATGCAGATGCTGCCGCGGACGCTGCCGAAGGACCTCGATGACCTCACCGTGCAGGTGGCGCTGGTGCGGCCGGGGCCGATCCAGGGCGGCGCCGTCCACCCCTACATCGAGCGGCGCAAGCGGTTGCGGGAGGACCCCTCCTATGAGATTCCCTACGAGCACCCCTCGCTGGAGCCGGTGCTGCGCGACACGCTCGGGGCGATCGTCTTCCAGGACCAGGTGCTGGAGGTGGCGATCGCGCTTGCTGGGTTCTCGGTGGGCGAGGCGGAGGGGTTGCGGCGCGCGATGAGCCGGAAGCGATCGGAGGCGGCCCTGCGCCGCTACCGGGAGCGCTTCATCGAGGGCGCGGTGGGCCGGGGGGTCCGCCGCGAGGTGGCCGAGCGGGTCTATGGGCAGATCGAGGGCTTCTCGGGCTTCGGCTTTCCGAAGTCGCATTCGGCCGCCTTCGGCCTGCTTGCCTACCAGTCGACCTGGCTGCGGGTCCACTACGGGCCCGAGCTGCTCTGCGCGCTGCTGAACGAGCAGCCGATGGGCTTCTATCCGCCCGACGCGCTCGTGCACGAGGCGCAGAGGCGCGGGATCGAGGTGCTGCCCCCAGACGTCAACGCGAGCGAGGTCGATTGCCGGGTGGAGACGGTCGGGGCGGCGGGCGGCAGCGCCGGGCAGCCTCCGGTCCGGATCGGCTTGGGGTACGTGGCGGAGGTGGCCGAGGCGGATGCGGAGGCGGTGGTCGTGGAGCGCCGGCGGGGCGGGGCCTACCGCGGTGTCGCAGACCTGGCGGGTCGCTCGGGTGCCACCGGGGCGGCCCTGCAGCGTCTCGCCTGGGCGGGCGCCTGCGACCGTCTGGTGCGGTCTCAGTCTGCGCCGATGATCGATCCGGACGAGGAGCAGCGGCGGCCGGCGCTCTGGGAGGCGGGCGGCGCCGCCCGGGCCTCCCGCACGGATCAGGGGACGCAGCTGGCGCTGGCGCTGGATGCCACCCCCTCCCCTCCGCTGCCGCCGCTCGGCCCCTGGGACCGGATCATTGCCGACTACAGGACCACCGGGATGACCCTGGGAGAGCATCCGATGAGCCTGATGCGGGCGGCGTTGGGGCCGGAGGTGGCCGACAGCGGCCGCCTGGCAAAGATCGGGCATGGCAGGCAGGTGCGGGTGGCGGGAATGGTGGTGGCGCGCCAGCGGCCGGCGACCGCGAAGGGGATCGTCTTCATGTTGCTCGAGGACGAGCGCGGGACGATCAACCTGATCGTGCCGCCGCCGGTAGTCGAGAGCTGCCGGATGGCGATTCGCAGCTCGGGGTTCGTGATCGCCAGTGGCCGGCTCGAGCACCGGGAGGGAACCACCAACGTGCTGGTCTCGAGGATCGAGCGGCTGAGCCGGAGCGTCGAGGACCGGGATGGGCTACCCGTGGCCCCGGCTCGGGCGATCGCCCCGCCGGTTGGGCGGGAGACCGGCCGAGATGACACTGGTCGCTCCTCCGACATAAAACGGGTCGCTCCAAGGAGCGCCCTCGCATCTCCTCGCATCGAAGCCGATGGGGTTTGGCGCGGGGGAAGTCGCCCAAGCCGCCGTGGCCGCAAGGCTGCCCGCGAAGGCCGGGAGATCATCAGCGAGCTCGATCGCCCCGCCCGCGAGCAGATCGTCGCCGAGCTCGCGGCGGCACTGCCCCCGGGCCACAGTTTCGGCCGCCGGGGGCGCTAGCCCAGACCCGGCTTGGTGATCATGAAATAGATCGCGACGATCAGCAGGATGCCGAGGAAGCTGCCGACCAACCCCTCCAGCCTTCCCCACCGCTGGTACTCCTTGGGGAGGTCCTTGAGTTCCAGCTCGCGATCGCCGGCGTCGGCCAGTGCCCCCTCGATGATCGGAAGCAGCCTGCGGTCGGTTGGGATGAAGAAGCCGATCAGGGCGAGAGCGATGATCACCACGATCGTCAGGGTGCCGCTGACCCAGAGGTCGCCGTAATCCCAGTTGCCCTCCGACATCTGGTAGATGCCGGTTGCGACCACGATCACCAGGGCCGGCAGCGCGAAGAACTGGTTGATCGTCAGCTGGAGGCGGTGCACGTAGGGCAGGTTTCGCGCGCTCATCCTCATCGCCACCGGGAACATCACCGACTCGGCAAAGGTCATTCCGAACCCGACCACCACCGCGGTGACGTGGATGAACACGGAGAAGTCGTAATTGGTAACGGCCAACGGCATTCCGGGCCCCCTTGTGGCTCGATTGCGCCCGGGAACATATCCCTGTCCTGAGCTCGGCTGACCCCTGTCACCGAGGCCGGATTCACCGCCTGCAAGTTCCCCTGCAAATCGGGTAGTTCCGTCCGGGGCCGACCGTAGCTTGGCGGGCATGAGAAGAGCAATCTCCATAGTTCGAGAGCGCGTCCTCGATGCCGCCGACCTGGTGGTCGACTTCGCCACCCTCGGCGAGTACGGGATCGAGCCGGAGCCGGTACCCGAGTGCGAGCGGCGCCGGCCGGCCTCGCCTCCGGCGCGCCACACTCGCTGCACGATCGCGCGGGCACCGAGCAGCGCCTCGCCGCCTGAGCCGTCGGCTTCGATCCTAGGGCGAGTCCGCGGCTCCGTTGTCGATCGCGGCCAGCATCTCCCGTCCAACCTCGATCGCGTGGTCGAGGACGTCCGGGTCCAGGTTCTCGGCGGTGTCCGAGGGTGAGTGGTAGTTGGGGATCGTCTCGTCCTGGGCGCTGAGGGTGATGCCCCGCCCGCCGCGGGCGAGGATCGGGCCGGTGTCGTAGCCGAGGCCGGCGTCGCGGCGGGCGCCGACCAGGCCGAGCTCGGGGCGCCGCGCGGAGATTTCACCTGCGAGGCGGATGAGTGCCGGATCGGCGCTGAACTTGCGCGCCAGGCCCTCGCGCTCGAGGAAGCGCAGGGTCGCGGGCGCGCCGACTCCGTCGAAGTTGATGAACAGCCAGCTGCGGAGCTGCTCGTCGTCGAGCTCCCCGGCGAAGGCATCTGCGCCGAGCGCTCCGGCCTCCTCGCAGCCGGTGAACAGGCAGACGACGCGGGTCCGCTGCAGTGGCGAGGACTGGAGCTCGGTGGCGAGCGTCGCGACCGCCGCCACGCCCGAGGCGTTGTCGTTTGCGCCCGGGACGTCGACGCCGCCCAGCTCCCGCTCCAGCAACAGGGCAAGCCCGGCGGCGAGAACAGCGTAGGCGAGGCCGAGGACCCGCCTTCCTCCGGGAATCCGGCGCAGAATCGGTGCGGCCACGGTGGCGGCGACGGCTGCGCCCAGCGCCGAGAACGCAGGATGGAGGATGCGGAGGAAGCGGCGACCGAAGATGAGGCCGCTGCGCGATGTGTCGAGGTGGCAGACCAGACAAACGGTGTACTGGGCCTGCTCGAGCGGCTCGACGGTGGCGAGGAGATTCTGGCTCTCGCCGCGGGCCAGGAATCTGGAGAGGGGCCGGTGACGGCGGCCGTCCTCGATTGCGTTGAGCGTGGCGCCTGTGAGGGCGGCGAGCCACGCCTGGAGGGGGCGTTTGCCGAGGGCGCCGATCAGCGGCAGCGCCAGGGCGATGCCGTAGGGAAGGGCGAAGGTGGAGTAGGCGGGGAAGCGGCGCTGCTCCACGCTGAGGCCGGCCTTGGTGAGGCGCTCTGCGACGAGGAGGGCGGCCATTCGCTCCGCTCCGCTCGCCGGGCGGCGCCCGCCGACTTCGTCGGAAAGCAGGGTGACCCACGACATCGGTGTGCCTTCCTCGGCGGCCTGCTCGGTGGCGCCGACGGCGCCCGCCTTGGGACTCGGCTCGCTCACGCCCGCATCCAACCAGGTTCGGGGAGAAGAAGAAGCCGCCCCCGGAGGGGCGGCTTCAGTTACGGACCGGCGGCGACCTACTCTCCCAGGAGGTTGCCCTCCAAGTACCATCGGCGCTGAGAGGCTTAACGGCTCTGTTCGGAATGGGAAGAGGTGTTTCCCTCTCGCTATCTCGCCACCGAAAGGTTTCGAGACGGCCTCTGTGGACCTTGAAAACCGCATTAGGCCGGGTAGAAGCAAAAAATCCGTCAAGACCTCGACCCATTAGTACCGGTCTGCTGACCGCATTGCTGCGGTTGCACAGCCGGCCTATCGACCTGGTGGTCTACCAGGGGTCTTACTCCCTCAAGGGGATGGGAGAGCTCATCTCGAGGCTGGCTTCCCGCTTAGATGCCTTCAGCGGTTATCCGTGCCGCGCGTAGCTAACCAGCAGTGCTCTTGGCAGAACAACTGGTACACCAGTGGCGCGTTCATCCCGGTCCTCTCGTACTAGGGATGACTCCCCTCAACTCTCCAACGCCCACGGCAGATAGGGACCGAACTGTCTCACGACGTTCTGAACCCAGCTCGCGTACCGCTTTAATGGGCGAACAGCCCAACCCTTGGGACCT
>JBOGZE010000106.1:0-3761 GCA_050697055.1 Solirubrobacterales bacterium | reverse complement strand
CGGCGCCTCAGCAGCGCCCCCGCCGGGGCATGAGCGGCATCGCCCGCAACCTGCTTGGCCTGATCGCGCTGCTGCTGCTCGCCGCCGCGGTCGCCGCGGCGGTCGTCGTCGCCACCGGCGATGAGGGAGGAGGAATCAACGTCGAGCAGGCGGTCAAGGACAACGTCCAGGACCAGATCGACGAGCTACGCAACCTGATCGAGGACAACAGCCAGCAGTAGACGTCGCCCCGGGGTCAGGTCTTGCGTTGCAACATGTCGGATTGCAAGACCTGACCCCTTAGGGGTCCCAGGGGGCGGCGCCGCCGAGGATCGCGCCCGTGTAGTCCTCGAGGCGGCCGGCGGCGATCGCCTCGCGGGCACGCGCAGTGAGCTCCTGCATGTAGGTGAGGTTGTGAAGGGTGAGGAGGCGGGCGCCGGTCAGCTCGCGCTGGCGGGCGAGATAGTGGAGATAGGCGCGGCTGTAGCCGCCGCAGGCCTCGCAGGGACAGCCCTCGGCGATCGGGGCGTCGTCCTCCGCGTAGCGGGACTTGTCGAGATCGATCCGGAAGCGCCCCTCCGGCTCGGGCGCCAGGGCCACCCCGTGGCGGGCGAGGCGGGTAGGAATGGCGCAGTCGAAGAGGTCGATGCCGAGGGCGATGCCGGCGAGCAGGTCGTCGACCTCGCCGATCCCGAGCAGGTGCACGGGCGCCTTGGCGGGCAGGAGGGGCATGGTGAAGCCGAGCACCTCCCGCATCTCCTCCTTCTCGCGGCCCAGGGTGCCGCCAATCGCTACTCCGTCGACCTCCGCGGCCGAGACCTGCCCCGCCGACTGGTGGCGCAGGTCCTCGTGGACGCCGCCCTGGACAATCCCGAAGACGGCCTGGGATGCCGGCCCCGCGCCCTGATGCCAGGCGAGGCAGCGGTCGAGCCAGCGGAGGGTGCGCTCGGTCGAGCGGGCGGTGTAGTCGCGATCGGCGTGGAAGGGGGTGCACTCGTCGAAGGCGAGGGCGATGTCCGAACCGAGTGCGGCCTGGATCGCCATCGACTCCTCCGGGCCGAGGAAGCGGTCCGACCCGTCCAGCAGCGACTTGAAGCCGACTCCCCGCTCAGAGATCTCGACCTTGGCGCCGCCAGCGACCTCGCCGCGGCGTCCCTTGATCTCGTCGGCGACCCCGCCGTGGGCGAGCGAGAAGACCTGGAAGCCGCCGGAGTCGGTGATGATCGGGCGCTCCCAGCCCATGAACTCGTGGAGGCCGCCGCGGCCAGCGATCAATTCCTCGCCGGGCGCCAGGTGCAGGTGGAAGGTGTTGCCGAGGACCAGCTCGTAGCCGAGGGCGGCGACCTCGGCGGAGGAGAGCCCGCGGACGCTCCCCTTGGTGGCGAGCGGGATGAATGCGGGAGTGCGGACCGCTCCGTGGGCGGTCTGCAAGAGGCCCGTGCGGGCGGAGCCGTCACGGGCCTCGATTTGGAATCGGAGCCTCGCCGGGTCGTTTCTCACCCGGCAAGCCTAGGGTGCGGAGTGCCTACTTCTGCTTCCCGGACCCCTCGACGCTGCCCTTGCCGATCTGGACTCGGGTCGGCTGCGTCTCCTCGGGCTTCGGGACGCGCACCTCGAGCACGCCGTTGTCGAAGTTGGCCTCGACCTTGTCGGGGTCGATGCCCTCCGGCAGGTTGAGCGCGCGAGAGAAGCGGCCGAAGGAGCGCTCCACCCGGTGGAAGCCCTCGCCCTTCTCCTCGTGCTCGCTCTTGCGCTCGCCGGAGATCGTCAGGACCCCGTCCCTGACCTCGATCTCGACGTCGTCCTCGCTGATCCCGGGCAGGTCCGCCCTGAGGACGAGGCTGTCGTCGGTCTCGGCCAGGTCCACGGCCGGAATCCAGCGCCGCTCGGCGGTGCTGTTTCCGGTCGGGGCGCCGAAGAAGCGGTCGAAGAGACGGTTCATGTCGGTCTGGAACGAGTCCAGGTCACGAATCGGATCCCATCTAACCAGTGCCATCTGTTACTCACCTCCTCTCAGGCGTTGAATGCCAGTTGTAGAGCCAAATTCAGGTTTACATTCACAATCATAAAACCTGAGTCGCCTACTGTCAAGTCGGTGTGGCTAGGCGAGCAGCGAGCGGCCGGTCATCGCCTCCGGCTGAGGGAGGTCGAGCAGGTCGAGCGCCGTCGGGGCGACGTCGGCGAGGATCCCCCCGTCGCGGAGCTCGACGCCGGTGGCGGTGACGACTAGGGGCACCGGGTTGGTCGAGTGGGCGGTGTTCGGCGAGCCGTCCGGCTCCAGCATCTGCTCGCAGTTGCCGTGATCGGCGGTGACGATGCAGGCGCCCCCGGACTCGTGCGCCGCGCCCACCACCTCCCCCAGCCGCCGGTCGGCCTCCTCCACTCCCGCTACCGCGGCCGGGATCACGCCGGTGTGTCCGACCATGTCCGGGTTGGCGAAGTTGATCAGCCCGAAGCGGTAGCCATCGGCTCGCCAGTGCTCGGTGAAGAGTCGGGCGGCGGCGGCGGCGCTCATCTCGGGCTTGTGGTCATAGGTCGGTACGTCGCGCGGTGAGTCCGCGAGGTAGCGCTCCTCCCCGGTCCACTCCTTCTCACGTCCGCCGTTGAAGAAGTAGGTGACGTGCGCGTACTTCTCGGTCTCGGCAACGTGGAGCTGGCGCTGGCCGTGCTCTGCGAGCACCTCGGCGAGGGTGGTCTCTGGCTCCTTGGGCGGGAAGGCCACCGGACAGGGCCAGCCGTGGTGGTACTCGGTCATCGTCGTCACCTCGAGCGGCGGGGCCCCCTCCCGGTCCAACTGGTCGAACTCGGAATCGCCGAGGGCGAGGGTCAGCTGTCGCGCCCGATCCGGCCGGAAGTTGATGTAGATCACCGGCTCGTCGCCCGCGGCGCCGTCGTAGTCGCCGATCACCGTCGGCTCGACGAACTCGTCGGTGATCTCGCGCTCATAGTTGTCCCGCACGGCGGCCACCGCGGTCTCCGCCCGCGGCCCGCGGGCGTGGACGATCGCGTCGTAGGCGCGCTTGGTGCGGTCCCAGCGCCGGTCCCGGTCCATCCCCCAGTAGCGGCCTCCGACCGTGCCGATCCGGCCCGCCCGGCGCAGCCACCGCTCCACCTCCTCGAGGTAGCCGGCTCCCGCGTGGGGCAGGGTGTCGCGCCCGTCGGTGAGGGCGTGGAGGACGAGATCGGAGACGCCCTCGTCGGCGCCCAGCTCGATCACCGCCTCGATGTGGCTCCATCCCGAGTGCACGCCGCCGTCGGAGACCAGCCCGATCGCGTGCAGGCGGCCGCGCCGCGACTCGCGGGCCACCGCGCAGGCGTTGCGCAGCGCCGGGTTCTCGAAGAAGGTGCCGTCGGCGATCGCGTCGTCGATCCGAGCGAGGTCCTGCTTGACGATCGCGCCGGCGCCGAGGTTCATGTGCCCGACCTCGGAGTTCCCCATCTGGCCGGGAGGCAGGCCGACGTCGCGCCCGGAGGTCGACAGGTTGGTGTGGGGACATGAGCCCCAGAGCTGGTCGAAGACCGGTGTGCTCGCCTGCGAGACCGCATTCCCGGGCCCCTCCGGCGCCAGTCCCCAGCCGTCGAGGACGATGAGGACGACCGAGGGCACCGGCACCCCGGCCGGGCCGGGCGGGAGCGAGCTCATCCGCCGCTCAGCCCGCCGCCGCGACGATCGCGGCGAAGTCGCCGGGGTCGAGGCTGGCGCCGCCGACCAGCGCCCCGTCGATGTCGGGCTGGGCAAGCAGCTCGGCGGCGTTGTCGGGCTTCACCGAGCCCCCGTAGAG
>JBOGZE010000105.1:0-1547 GCA_050697055.1 Solirubrobacterales bacterium | reverse complement strand
GGACGATCCCGAGCCCTTCCTGCTCGAGCATTCCGGCCTCCCGGGTCCGCGCGGCAACATCGAGCTCGGGCAGGCGATGGCCGATGTCGGCACGCGCGAGCAGTTCGACCGGTTCCTCTCGTTCGCGCCCGACCGCGCCCCGGTCGGATCGCGCGAGGAGTTCCTGGTGTTCTGCGCCGCCGTCGGGTTCGGCAGGCTGGCGGCGGAGGGGGACGCCCGGGCGCTCGAGACCCTTCGGACGGTCGCCTCGGACCCGCGGTGGCGGGTCCGGGAGGGCGTGGCGATGGGCCTGCAGCGGCTCGGCGCATCCGACATGCAGGCGCTGCTGACGGAGATGCGGGCCTGGGCCACGGGGAACGACTACGAGCGGCGAGCCGCTGCGGCGGCGCTCTGCGAGCCCGTCCTGCTGGAACGTGAGAGCGATGTTCGCGAGGTCCTCGCGATCCTCGACTCGATCACCGAGGCCCTGAGCCGATCGAGCGAGCGACGAAGCGAAGGGTTCCGAGCGCTCCGCAAGGGCCTCGCCTACTGTTGGAGCGTGGCCGTCGCCGCGGCGCCGGATGCTGGCCGACCCCTCATGGAACGATGGATGCGGAGCGACGATCCCGACGTCCGGTGGGTGATGCAGCAGAACCTCACGAGGAAGCGCCTGAACAATGCGGGGGCGGGCTGGGTCGCCTCCTGGAACTCGAAGCTCGGCGCCCGTTCCTGAGATCTCGAAGGTGACCGCCTCGGAACGAGGCGTAGGTTAGGCAGGTCCTCGCCCCGCACCCTCTACTTGCCACTGTTAGTCGACGAGCCGGAAAGCGTGCCTGAGGTCGTACTTCGCGACGTTGCGGCCGAGAACAACGCCGGCGACGCCTGAGAAGTGGTAGTGCAGGCCGGCCCACAGTCGAGCGTCGATGATCTCGTGGCGAAGGTCGTTGGGCGTGTCGAAATGCCGCACCGCGTTCAGGTTCCCGGGCGGACCTGTCGGGTCGAACCCGTGGATATCGAGGTCGATCTGGTTCGTGGTGAGGAAGGTGCTGAACACCTCGGCCATGGCCGACGTGATCACGCCGTGCGCCGCCGGGTATTCGGGGTGATTGGGGGTGGTCAAGAGCGGCTGCCACCCCGTTTGCTCGACCGTCGCCAGGTTACCGTCCTCGTAGCCGGGTACAGGGCCGAAGCCGTCCGCGGTCACGGCCGTGGGATCGATCGCCGAGACCGGCCGCCAGAACAAGTAGTGGTACTTGGCATACAAGGCCGACATCAGGGCGTCGGCGCCGACCAGGTTGACCATCGCCGCCAGCCGCGCTGTCTTGACCGGGCTGAGGCCGCTCGCGGCGGCAATATCGCGCCCGACCCGGTTGAACTGTCGGATCACGTTCGCCGACCAGAATCTCGCGACAGCGGTCTGCTCGTCCGTCCGCGCGCTGCCGGCCGCTGCGCCGTAGGCCTTGATCTGGTTGAACGCCTCGGCCCACTCGCCGCTCTGAAGCGACGGTGGCGGGTCGGGCAGGAACTGGTCCACGCTCTGCAGGACAAATCGGCGCACGTCCCCTACC
>JBOGZE010000104.1:0-9627 GCA_050697055.1 Solirubrobacterales bacterium | reverse complement strand
CTCCGTGTTGCCGTTTCCTGCGGCTGCATACGGTCCCTCAGGGGACACCGGCGTCCCCGCACCAGAGTGCTGCCTGGCAACCGGACCCATGGCGTCCGAAGGAGTCCAGGACATCCCGGGATCTCTGTCCTGCCAACGGAAGCCGCGGCCGCCGATCTCCTCGTAGGTCAAGGTGTCGTAGAAGGGGACTTCTGCTGAGAGCGCATCGAAGACGTCGGCCGCCGTGTTGACTCCGAGGTCACGGCCGAGAGTTGAGGAGATATCGGCGAGGGCCTGCCAGCCAGGACGGACCTCGTCGGGGAGAGGAACGTTCCGACGGAGGCGCTGAAGCCGTCCGTCCGGATGCGTCACGGTGCCCTCCTTCTCGGCGTGGGTCTCGGCGGGGAGGACGATGTCGGCGTGTTTCGTCGACTCGTCGTCGAACATCGCGACCGAGACGACGAAGGCCTTGCCGAGGGCCTGGCGCCAGCCGTCGGAGTCCGGGTGGGTGCGGACGGGGTCGGCGTTGAGCAGGAGCAGGGCGTGGACGTCGCCGGAGGCGAGGCCTTCCTTGATCTCGGCGGCGCTCCGCCCAGCCGCGGCGGGGGCGAGGCCGGGGCCCGCACCGGGCAGGCAGCCGACCTCGCGGAGGCCGCGCGCGTTTGATTCCTCGGGCACCTCGAGCAGCCCGGCGCCGTACCGCCGATGCATCTCGAGCGCCCGGGCGCAGGCGTGGAGCGCCTCGGCGGCGCCGGGGCTTCGCCAAAGCCGCTCGCCCCAGACGATCGCCGGCTCGGGCGCCTCGCGGAGGAGCTGGGCGATCGCCTTCGCGTCCCTGGCGTGGGCGCGATCGGACTGGAAGCCCTCGGCTCCGAGCGCGGCCGCCAGGGTTCGGACGAAGGCGGCGGCGTCGCCGGGCGCGTAGCGAACCGTCTCCTCGGCTCCCCCGTCGAGCGCGGTGGGCCGCTCGGAGGCGACCGCCAGCTCCGCGCCACCGCGCCGAACCGCCTTCCGGAGGCGGAGATCGAGGATCGGCATCTCGTGCAGGGGGTCAGTGCCCAGCACCAGGATCGCGTCGGCGTGGTCGAGGTCTGAGATCTTCAGGCTCAGCTCAGGCCGGGAGAGCTCTGCCAGCACCCCCCGGTCCACCGGACTGGAGCCGCAGTCGACGTTCGGCGCCCCGAGGTCGCGAAGGATCCGCTGCGCCAGCCACCCCTCCTCGTTGGAGCTGGCTCCGCCGACGAGGGCAGCGCTGCGTGAGCCGGCCTCGCCGAAGGCGCCCGCGATCCTGGCGGTCGCGTCCTCCCAGGAGATCGGGCTCAGCGAGCCATCGCCGGCGCGGGCCATCGGCCGGGTGATCCGCTCGGCGGAGCCGAACATCTGGAAGGCAAAGCGCCCCTTGTCGCAGAGCCAGCCGTCGTCGACGTCGAGGTTGTCGCGAGCCATCACCCGGAGCACCCGCTCGTCGCGGACGGTGAACTTGACGTTGCACTGAGATGGGCAGAGAGTGCAGACCGAGCCCGCGTCCTCGATATCCCAGGGCCGCGCGCGGAAGCGGTAGGTGTAGGAGGTCAGCGCCCCCACCGGGCAGAGCTCGATGATGTTGCCGTGGAAGGGGGCGATGTAGGGGCGCTCGTCGAAGGTGCCGACGAAGCTCTTGTCGCCCCGTTCCAGCAGCTGCAGCTGCTCGTCCTCGGCGACCTCCTGGCTGAAGCGGACGCAGCGGTAGCAGAGGATGCAGCGCTCGCGGTCGATCGCGACCAGCGGCGAAAGCTCGAGCGGCTTCTGGAAGTGCCGCTTGGGGTCGGTGAAGCGGCTCTTCCCCGGCCCCCAGCCCATTGCGATGTCCTGCAGGGGGCACTCACCGCCCTTGTCGCAGACCGGGCAATCGAGCGGGTGGTTGACGAGCAGGAACTCGACCACCGCGTTCTGGGCCTCCTTCACCTCGTCGGTCTGGGTGTAGACCACCATCCCGTCGCGAACCGGCGTCGAGCAGGCGGTCTGCAGCTTGGGGATCCCCTCGATCTCGACCAGGCACATCCGGCAGGCGCCGACCGGCTCGCCCAGCTTCGGCTCGTAACAGAAGACCGGGATCTCGACGTCGCCGCCCTTCGCCGCATCCACCAGCATCGTCCCCTCGGGTGCCACCACCTCACGGCCGTCGACCACCAGGGTGACCGCGTTTCGGATCTCGCGGGTCACGCCGGCACCCGGTAGGGGACGGCGGAGGGACGAAGGGGGCCGCGCGGGACGATCTCGGGCGGAGCGCTGGCGCCCCCGGCGGAGGCTCCGGGGACGCCCTGTTCGAGCGCCTGGTCGAACTCGTCGCGGAACTTCTCCACCATCGAGCCGACGGGCATCGCCATCGAGTCGCCGAGCACGCAGAGGCAGTTGCCGATGATCTGCTTCTGCACCGAGGCGATCGTCGCCAGGTCGATCGGGGTCGCCTCGCCGTGGATCAGGCGCTCGAGCATCTTCACCGTCCAGTTGGTGCCCTCGCGGCAGGGCGTGCACTTGCCGCAGGACTCGTGGTGGTAGAAGCGGGCCGTCCGCAGGGCGAGCTCGACGACGCTGGTGGTTTCGTCGAAGACGATGATCGAGCCCGAGCCGAGCATCGAGCCGGCCTCGGCCATCGCCTCGAAGCTGTAGGGGAGGTCGAGCCCCTCCTCCGCGGTCAGCACCGGAGCCGAGGAGCCCCCCGGGAAGAAGCCTTTGATCTTGCGGCGGCCGACGGTGCCGCCGGCGAGCCCGTTGATCAGCGTTCGGGTCTTGATTCCGAGCTCGACCTCGTAGTTGCCGGGCTTGCGCACGTCCCCTGACACCGAGACGACCTTGGTCCCCGGCGACTGCTCGGTGCCGAAGCCCTTGAACCAGTCGGATCCCGAGGCGACGATGTGGGGGACGTTGGAGAGCGTCTCCACGTTGTTGATCAGGGTCGGCCCGTCGTAGAGGCCCTGCACCGCCGGGAAGGGCGGCTTCAGCCGCGGGTTGCCCCGCTTGCCCTCGAGCGAGTCGAGCAGTGCCGTCTCCTCGCCGCAGATGTAGGCGCCGGCGCCGCGATGGACGACCAGCTCCACCTGCTCGCCGGTCCCGAGCACGTCCTTGCCGAGGTAGCCGGCCTCGTAGGCTTCCTCCACCGCCCGGTCGAGGATGTCGCCCTGGAGGTCGTACTCGCCGCGGATGTAGATGAAGCAGCGGTTGGCGCCCGCGGCGCGGGCGGCGATCACGATCCCCTCGATCAGCTGATGGGGGTTCTTCTGCATCAGCTCGCGGTCCTTGAAAGCGCCCGGTTCGGACTCGTCGGCGTTGCAGCAGAGGTACTTGTCCATGTCGCCGCGAGGCAGGAATGAGGCCTTCTTGCCCATCGAGAAGCCGGCGCCGCCGCGCCCCCGCAGGCCCGAGGCCTCGAGCTCGTTCAGCACCGCCTCCGGGCTCATCCCCTTGAACGCCTTGCGGATCGCCTGGTAGCCGCCCAGCCGCTTGTAGGTGCGGATCGAGGACAGCCTGGGTTCGTCGAGGTTCCGGAAGAGGATCCGGGTCTCTTTGGCGGCCGGGGGCATCAGCGCTTCTTCCGCGAGCTCTTGGACTTTGCCTTCGGCTCCGGCTTTTGCTTGGTCTTCGTCTTCCGTTTCACCTTGTTGACCGGGTGCCGGGTGATCCGCTTGTCGGCCGGCACGCGCGGGCCTCCCGCGACCTCACGGTCCTCCAGTCGCTTCTCCGGCAGCACCTCGTCGCCGCCGCGCAGATGCTCGATCGCCTCGGCGGCGTCGCCGTCGGTGAGCGGGCCGTAGTAGCGCTCGTCGATCGAGGCCATCGGCGCGATGTCGCAGGCGCCGAGACACTCGAAGCCGCGGACGAAGAGCTTCCCGTCCGCCGAGCTCTCGCCCGCCTCGGTCCCGGCCGCCTCGCAGAACGACTTCAGGACCTCGTCGGCGCCGCGCAGCCAGCAGGAGATGTTGGTGCAGACAAGCACCTGGTGCTCGCCCTGGGGCTCGAGGTGGAAGAGGTCGTAGAAGCTCGCCACCGACTCCAGGTAGCCCGGGGTCACCTCCATCACCGCGGCCGCTTCGCGAATCCCCTCCGGGCTGCACCAGCCATAGCGTCGCTGCACCGCCCAGAGCGCCGGGATCGCCGCCGATCGCTTCCGCGGGTAGCGCTTCATCGCCCGGCGGATCTCCTGGGCAAGCGCCCGGGGAACCTCGACCTCGGAGGGCTCGGGCACCGGGGCCGGGTCGCGCTCGAGGGCGCGCTCCTCCTCGATCGCCGGCGCGGCGGCCAGGGAGACGCCCTCGAGCAGCTCGCCCTGCAGCTCCTCGGGCACCCGCTCCTCCCATTCGGGCTTCGGCACCAGCGGGCTCACCGGTCGATCCCCCCGAGGATCGGGTCGAGCATCGCCAGGTTCTGGATCAGGTCGGCGATCAGGCCGCCCACCGACATCTCGCGGAAGGCCTGGAGGTTGACGAACGAGGGGTCGCGGAAGTGGACCCTTGCCGGCTTCGAGGAGCCGTCGGCGAGGACGAAGCAACCCAATTCGCCGCGCGGCGACTCGACCGCGTAGTAGAGCTCGCCGGGGGGCACCCGGAAGCCCTCGGTGACCAGCTTGAAGTGGTGGATCAGCGCCTCCATCGAGGTGGAGAGCTCGTCGCGGGGCGGCAGCACCACCTTGCGGTCGTCGGCGATCCACGGGCCCTCCGGGAGGCCCTCGAGCGCCTGCTCGACGATCCGCACCGACTCGCGCATCTCCTGGAGGCGTACCCGGTAGCGGTCGTAGCCGTCGCCCACCGTGCCCACCGGGATCTTGAAGTCGAAGTCGGGATAGGCGAGGTAGGGGGTCGCCTTGCGGAGATCCCAGGGCTCCCCGGCGGCCCGCAGCAGCGGCCCGGTCACCCCGAGCTCGAGCAGCCGCTCCCGAGAGACGATTCCGACGCCCCTGGTACGCCGGAGGAAGATCTCGTTGCGGTCCAGCAGCGCCTCGAACTGGTCGATCCGCTGCGGCATCTCGCGGCAGAACTGGCGCACCTTCGACTCGAAGCCGGCCGGGATGTCCTCGAAGACGCCGCCGACCTGGAAGTAGCGGGTGTGCATCCGCTGCCCGGTCGACATCTCGAACAGGTCGAGGACCTTGTCGCGGTCGCGGAAGCAGTACCAGAACATCGAGATCGCGCCGAGGTCGAGGGCCGAGGTGCCGAGCCAGACCAGGTGCGAGTGGATCCGGTTGAGCTCCATGTGGAGCACCCGCAGGTACTTGGCGCGGTCGGGGATCTCGAGCTCGAGCAGGCGCTCGACGCAGCCGCAGAACGCCTCCATGTTGAAGAAATAGGAGAGGTAGTCCATCCGCTCCACGAACGGGATCACCTTCCAGTAGCTCTTGTCCTCGCAGGACTTCTCGATCCCGGTGTGGAGGTAGCCGACCACCGGCTTCAGGTCGAGGACGCGCTCGCCGCGGAGGGTGACGATCAGGCGCAGCACCCCGTGGGTGGCGGGGTGATGCGGCCCCATGTTGATCGTCATCACCTCCTGCTCTATGTCCTGCTCGGCATCCTCCGCCGCCTGAGCGGCAGCCATCGAGTCGACCACCGCCGCCACCGGGTCCTCGGCCAGCCGCTCGATCCCGCGCTCGGTGATCACCTCGTCTCTAAGGGGCTCGTCGGGCATCACTCGAACCAGCGAGGCGTCTCCACCTCGTTGTGGGTGTAGAGGACCGGCTCGCCGCCGATCGGGAAGTCGCGGCGCTGCGGCCAGCCGACGTAGTCCTCCGGCATCAGGATCCGGCGCAGGTCCGGGTGGCCGCGGAAGACGATCCCGAAGAAGTCATAGGCCTCGCGCTCATGGAACTCGGCGGTTGGGAAGAGCTCGACGCTGGAGGGCAGCTCGGGAAGCGCATCGCCGCCGTTGCCGGCAGCCGGATCCTCGAGCAGGGCCTTGACCCGGATCCGCTCGACCCGCTCCCGGCAGAGAAGCTCGTAGTGGACGGCGAACCGGGGGGTGGCCGGCAGGTAGTCGGCGGCGTGAAGGCTGGAGAGGAAGGTGTAGCGCTGGTCCTCGGTGTCGCGGAGCCAGCGCAACGCCTCGAGGACTCCCTCCGGATCGACGATCAGGGCGGCGCGGTCGTGCTCGAACGAGGTCTCGATCACGGTGCCGTCGCGGACCCCGTTGATGCTCTCGGCGATCAGCTCGAGGCCGGGGGCGTCAGGCACGAGGCTTCCCTGTAGCGGTGGACCCCTTCGGCATCAAACGGGTTCCTCCTCGGCTTCGCCTGCGGAGGACCCTCTCCTCACCACAAGCGCGGCTCGCTCGAGCGCCTCGGGCGTCGGCCCGGTCTCGCCTCGGGCCCACTCCTCGGTGCCGATCGCGTTGTAGCGCTGGCGCCAGCCGAGGTCGGGTCGCCCCTGGACCAGCCGCTGGGGCTTGTTGAACCCGTGGAGGAGGGCCTCGGCGCGCGGCGGGCAGCCGGGAACATGAATGTCCACCGGCATGAACTTGTCGGCGCCCTGGACCACCGCATAGTTGGCGAACATGCCGCCGGAGGAGGAGCAGGCGCCCATCGCGATCACCCAGCGCGGCTCCAGCATCTGGTCGTAGACCCTGCGGATGACCGGCGCCATCTTCGTTGCGACCCGGCCCGAGAGGATGATCATGTCCGCCTGTCGCGGCGAGGCACGGAAGGCCTCGGCCCCGAAGCGCGAGATGTCATAGCGCGCCGTGACCATCGACATCATCTCGATTGCGCAGCAGGCGAGCCCGAAGGTCATCGGGAAGAGCGAGTTGGCCCGGCCCCAGTTGAGCGCCCTCTCCAGGGTGGTCGTCATCACCCTCTCCTCGACGTACTGGTCGAGGTCGCGGCCCTCGAGGTCGCCGCGCAGCATCTCGCGCGCCTTCAGCTGCTTCGCCCTGAACTCCGAATCAGACCGCGGTTGCCCCGCTCCCGCCTTCGCACCGCCTAGCCGTTGCCGGCGCTCTATCTCCAATCGAGCGCCCCCCTCGCCCAGACGAAGACGAGGGCGACCAGCAGCAGGGTGACGAAAACGCCGATCTCGACCAGCACGAAGACGCTCTTTGCCGTCTGCACGATCGCCCCGACGGGGTAGAGGAAGACGACCTCGATGTCGAAGAGGATGAAGAGCATCGCGATCATGTAGAAGCTGACGCCGAACTTGAAGGTGCGGGTGATGTGGGCCGGGAGCCCGCACTCATACGGCTGGGTCTTGATCGGGTTCTGCGGCCGCCGCCCGATCACCCCGTTTAGCAGTGCGAAGGCGCCTCCCACGAGGATGCCCAGGCCAGCGAAAACAAGGACGGGGAGATAGCTCTGTAGCACGGCTCTTTCCTCTTATACCACCAACTTTGTATCAACCTGTTACATAGTGATTTTCCGCATCAGCAAGCGGAAATCCGACCCTTTCGAGCGGTTTTCCGCATAAGCTGGCGCCGCCGTGGCCGAGGTCCATATCGTCACCGGAATCGCCCTGATCGCGGCCAACCTGGTCGCCGGAATCTGGGGCGGAGTCGCCTGGCTGCAGCGCCAGCCGGCGCTGGGCTTCTGGTACGCGCTCCGCGTCGCCCAAGCGGCAGTCGTCGTCCAGGCGCTGCTCGGCCTTGGCCTCGTCTTCGCCGGGCGGGAGGCCTCCGACTTGCACTACCTCTACGGCGCCCTGCCCCTGCTCGTCTCTTTGCTGGCCGAGGGTGCGCGAGCGGGCTCCGCTCAGCAGGAGCTCGGCGAGCTCGACTTCCGGGCGCTGCCCGAGGAACGCCAGCAGGCGATCGCGATCGCGATCGTCCGCCGCGAGATGGGGATCATGGCCGTCTCCTGCCTGGTGATCTTCCTGCTCGCCCTGCGCGCCGCGGGCACCAGCTCCGCCTTCTAGCGGTGCCCGCGGCCGGGCTCCTAGCCGGTCTTGACGACGCCGACCAGGTGACCCTCGGGGTCGTTGAAGAGGCCAATCTCGAGCCCCTCGATCGGCTTGTCGGGGCCCATCATCCGGGTGCCGCCAAGCTCCTCCGCCTTCGCCAGCGAGGCCTCGACGTCTGGTACCTCGATGTAGAAGGTGACGTGACCCGGGTAGCCCTCAGGCGCTGCACCGACACCGCCGCCGATCCCGACGCCGTCGGCGGTGACGTTTCCATCCCGCGGGACGGTCGAGTATTCCGTTGGGCCACCTTCGACCGTGTCGAACTCCCAGCCGAACAGATCGCCGTAGTAGCTCCTCAGCTTGTCGACGTCCTGGCCGACCACTTCGAAGTGAACAACTGGCTGTCCCATATCTCTCCTTTCGCGCGCCGGGCTCGGCGCGTCTGGCATGCCGTAGCTGAGTTCTTGCCGGGTCCGAGTGTTAGTAATCGCGGAGGCGGATGATGTTGCGGACTCGGTCCTCGATCGAGGCCCGGCCTCAGGGACGGGGTGGTCCGGGGGCCCTGGTGATCGAGAAGCCGGCGCCCTGCGGGTCGGCGAGCGCCGCTTGCCTCATCCCGACCCCGGGGACGTCGTACGGCGGTGCGATCACGGTGCCGCCTTGGGCTGCCGCCTTCTCCGCGGTCGCGTCGGCGTCGTCGACCCAGAAGTCGACGCCCCAGTGCGACGGCGCGTCCTCCGGATACTGACCGCCGCTCATCGGCGCCATCACCGCGACGACGTCCCGAGGAACCGGTTGCTCGGGCTCGCCCCCCTCGAAGCCTGGGAGCCGCATCAGTCTTACCCCTGAATCGGCCGGCTCCATCCCCTCCTGCTCCCACCCGAAGACGGCTCGGTAGAAGGCCGCGGACCCCTCCGGGTCGCGGGTGTTGAGGAGGCTCATCGACCAGGCCCCGGGCTCGTTGACGACCTGGGCGCCCTTGTGCCTGCCCGGCTGCCAGACCCCGAACGCGGCCCCTGACGGATCGGCGACGATCGCGATCCGACCTCCATCGAGGCTGTCGAACGGCTCCTTGACGACCCTGCCACCCGCGTCGATCACCTTGGCGACGGCCTCGCTCGCGTTCGCGACCCAGATGTAGGTGGTCCATGCGGTCACCGGTGGCGCCCCTTCCGGTCGAGAGGCGATGGCGGCGACATCGCGGCCGCGAAGGCTGCACACGTAGTGCTTGCCGGCGATCCCGGGAGGCATCGTGTCCTCGGCTTCCCAGCCGAACAGTCGCGAGTAGAAGGTCACCGCCGCGTCCGCATCGGGCTGCCAGGTGTCGACCCAGCAGGGAACCCCGTTCTCGAATCCATTGCGCTCGCTCATCGGGCCCCAACATCGTCGTACTCGTCGTGGCGCCGCCACCACTCGTAGAGCGGGGTCTGGGGGTAGCCCTCGGGCGAGTCCTCCCACTCCTCCTGACGGCCGAGCGGCGTCAGGTCGAGGAGGGTCCAGACGCTGCCGAGTGCCTCGACGCCGCGGAGAGAGGTGAAGTAGGTGCGGTAGACGTTCCCGTCGTCGTCGCGGATGAAGACGCTGAGCCCGAACATCTCGCCATCCTGATGCTCGTCGGCCTGAGGGCGCTCTGGCGAGCGGCCGAAGTCGACGTTGAAGTCGCTGTCTGCCGAGGAGTACCAGGGAATGGCCCAGCCCATCCGCTCCCGCGCCCGGGTCGCTTCCTTTTCCTTGGCGAGCAGCTTCTCGTGAGCTGCGTCCCATTCCTCGGCTGACACGACTTCGGGCAGTCTCATCG
>JBOGZE010000103.1:0-8400 GCA_050697055.1 Solirubrobacterales bacterium | reverse complement strand
GCGCACACCGCCAGCCCGCCGATCGCGCCGCCGGCGGCGGCGATGCCGAGAACGCTCCGTGGCGACCGCCCGACGCGAGGCACCCCGAACGCGGCCCGGGCGGGATTGAGCGCCAGCACCAGCACGGCGGCCCACAACCAGCCCGACGGCGCGTCATCGCCGGGCTGGGACGAGCTTCCCAGGTTCGACCCCTCGCGCGCCTCGACGATCGGGACGGTCCGCAACAGCCCGGCAAGTGCGTGCTGCTGGTCGTCCATGCGGGTCTCACCGTCGCGGAACCACGCGCCTTCGACCCGCTCCGGCCGGGCGGCGTTGGCCGCGTCCTCACTGTCGGATTGCGCTTCCAGCGCCAGTCCGGCGATGCAGGTGGCACGTTCGGCGACCGGCTCTCGCAGGTCCGCCAGCCGGGGCTCGGCCTGGGCGGTCAGCCACCATCCCGTGAGGGCCTCGCTTATCACGCCGTAGCCGCCGCCACGGGGCGTGTGGCTGCCCCGCACCAACCCGCCCCACGGTCCGAAACGCTGAGCGACCCACCGCGCCTGGGCGCCGAACAGCTCGGCTTGCCGGCGCGCGTAGCCCACCTCGTGCTCGGTGAGCGGGCGGTGACCGCGTTCGGGGAACTCCACGGTTTCGGCTGCGCCATAGGCAGCCCAGTGATCGGGAATCGGCGGCCAGTGATCCTCGACCTCGTCGCGCGTCTTCGCCAGGTAGGCGCCGATGCGGTCCGCTGCCTCGCCCCAACCCTCGCCCGGGAAGGCTCTGTGGAGGCGGGCCAGAGCCCAATAGGCCTCCCCCGTGTAGTACTTCGAGTACACGCCGGCCTCCGGCGTCTCGCGTGCCAAGTCATAGGACGCGAGCACCGCCCCCGACGGCTCGGTCTGAGCGAGCAGGAAGCGCCCGAGTCGGCCCAGCACGTCGTCGTAGCGCGTATCACCGGTGGCCTCCCGGCGAATGGTCAGGCCAGCGGCCAAGAGCGCGGTTGCGCCCGTGTTGACCTGATCGTACGAGGCGAGCGCGGCCCAGCCATTGCGCTCGAGAAGCCTGTCGAGCGCCCATTCGGTCCCCAGGTCGGCCGAGCGGGACGCCCCCGGCAACTGTGCCGCGGCGGCTTGGTAGAGGCCCATCGTCACCCCGGCGTGGCGAACCTCGTTGTACTCGGACGGGGTCGAGTCGTCCTCGGCGTCGTAGAGGTAGAGCCAGCTGCCATCGGCGTCCTGGTTACGGACGAACCAATCGACGCTGGCTTGTGCCGAGCGCCGGAGCTCTGTTGCGGTAACCGACGGGCAGCGCTCCGGCGGCGCCACCACCACGAACGCGGCGGCGATGATCAGCGCCAGGGTCAGGCCGGCCCGCCAGACGCGAGTCGCGATCATCGTTCGCGGGCCCGGCGGACCCCGGGCAGGAGGAGAGCTGGGAGCGCGAACCACGCCGTCAGCGGCAGGCGGCTGAGCGCAAACGCGACGGCCGGCGCGCCGCGGAGCGTGGTGCCATCCCGGTCCACGACCTCAAGCGGAGTACCGGGCGGAGCCGGCTCGACGCGAAAGCGGGCCAGCCAGTCGAGCCTGCGGACCACCGCGGCCCATCGCCGGTGGCGACCATCGGTCGGGTCGATGCGAACCACCCGATCCCGGGTGGACGGCACCGCCCAGACCACCAGCACGGCAATGCCCAGAAACGAGAAGACCTGTACCGATGCCGAGATCTCGATGGCGACGTGAAAGGCGACGGCAACCCACACGGCCAAGTAGCGGCTGCCACGCCACCACAGCCCGACTGCGATGAACAGCTCGGTGAGCACGATGACCTTGGCCGCTCCGGTGTGGAAGCTCCGGTCGGTCAGGACCGTCAGCGCCCGGTCCGGCACCGGCCACGCCTCCAAGTCGTCTCGGACTCGTACGACGCGCTGCCAGGTCACGGTGCCGCCAAACCAGTCGGGATCGAGGAGCTTGCTCAGGCCGGAGGCCCCGTAGATCGCGGCGGACTCGAACCGGAGCAGCCACAACGGCCACGCCGGCGCCGAGAGGTCGAGTGCCGGTCGGCCCCGACGGCGGCGGAGCCACGCGTCCAGGGACAGCTCCCGTCCGCACGGCGCGACCGCCAGCAGCCCGAGAACGATCACCAGGTAGGCCCGGTTGTTGTGGAAATGGGTGGTCGACAGCAACAGGTTGTAGGCGACGATCACAAACGTCGTCGCCGTCGCCAGCCGGGTGAGCAAGCCAAGGGACATCGCGACGGCGGCCGCCGCCGCCAGCCAGAGCAGCCCGACGTAGACCGCGTCGGGCACCTCCGGGTACCAAGCGGCGTAGGGCTCGTAGAAGGCGTCCCGGTAGATCCGGCCGTCCAAACTGTCGGAGAGAAACGGCTCCAGATGCAGGAGCACGACCGGGCCGGCCAGGACCCGCAGCAGGGCGAGGGCCCGCATGCTGACCGGGCGGCCTAGCAGCTCGTCGAACGCGGCGGTCACGCCGCGGGCATGGGCGGCGCGCCAAGGCCGGCCCCGCTTACTCCGCGCGCTCTCGTACACGGCTCCGGAGGACCCCGACCTCGGGTGGATCGGCGTTGTGCCAGGAGGTCACCGTGGCCTCCAGGTACCGGGTCTCACGGTCGCGCGGAGTGTTGCTTGCGACCCAGTCGAGCGCGGTCTCGAGAAACGCCAGCTGGTTGTCGAGCCCAGCGCTCGCGTGGTGACGGATCGAGGGGTAGCTCAGCCCCAGGTTCGGCACCAGCTCGTCCCAGCGGTACCCCGACCACGGACGTTCTATGGGGACGCGTCGACCGTCGGCGGTGACTCGGACCACATCGGCGCGCCAGGTGCTCGACTCCGGGAACATCTGGAACGCGAACTCCTTGTGGTCGGACCAGTAGCCCCGCGCCACAAACCCGAGTTGCAAGAGCACGACGGCAACGACCACCACCCGCCGCCCGACGACTCTGACCCTCGACTTCACGCGGTTACGATGACACCGCCTTCGCTCCCCGCTTGCAACGCAGGGATGCCGACTGGCTCACGAATCCTCGGACGGTCGTAGCGAGAAACGAATCGGGCCCCCGCTACTCCCGTCAAGGTGAGCGAAAGGATCACCGAAGACGAGAAGAGGAGCCTCCGAAAGGGGGCTCCTCGCTTGTGAACACCTCGGCGAAGGGAGCACCGGCTCCGCGGACCGCAGGGCTACTCCTTTGCATGGGAAGCGACAAGTGAGAACGTCGGGCCGGACGGCCAGGTTCGGGCAAGATGTGCGGCGATGGACGCGGCGGCGATCAGGGCGATGCTCGAGCAGCACTTCGGGTACGCCGGCAGCGATCCCGACCACGCTCACGCGATGTACACCGAGGACGCCGTTCTCGAGTTCCCGCAATCCGGCGAGCGCTTTGCCGGAGTCGAGAACCTGCGCGAATGGCGAAGCAACTATCCGGCGAACACATCGTTCGAGTTCCGGGAGGTCAGAGGTCGAGATGACTTCTGGGTCGCCGAGCTCTCGATCAGCTACGACGGCGGTCCCGCGAACTTCGGGGTCAGCATTCTCGAGCTCAGAGGGGACAAGATCGCGCGTGAGTCGATCTACGTCACGGAAGGCTTTGCGCCGCCGGAGTGGCGGGCTCAATGGAGGACTGCGCCCTAAATGGAAAGGAGCGCTTTGGATCAGGCGCTCGCTTTTCGCGCAGAGCAGGAGGACGTCCTCGGTCGCGTCATGCAGAGCCCGTCCGGGCGTCGGCGAATCGACCAGTCCAGCAAGGAGAAGCGCCCCCAATTTGGGGGCGCTTCGGGTGCCGCTCGGAAGCCCTACTACGCGCCTGCCGCAGCAGCCTCCGGAAGGCCCACCGCGCGCTCCGTGTCGACCTCGAAGTACGTGTTCTCGCTCGCGCCGGCGGTAGCCGGGTCGAGGTAATCGCGGAGCGTGTCGATCGAGTCCGCCTCCCACAGGCAGGCGGCTACCGACCCGTCCTGGGACGGGAAGAACTGCCGGCCCTGGACACCAGGCGGCCCCCCTCCAGCAACCTCCTCGGCGTCCATCGAGAAGAACTTCTCCGGATCGGTGATCCGGTGCTGCACGACGATATGCATAGCCACCTCCGTTGAGTCGATGCCGCGACTCTACCCCTGCTGTCTCGGCGGATGCAAGGGAGCGCGACACCACTCGATCGGGTCAGAGCGCTTCCGCCTCTCGCACCGAGGCAGCGCTCTCCCGGGGAATCGAACCGCTGCTCCCTTCGCGCACGAAGAGCGAAGGGGAAGAGAAACCTGCTAGGCCGACATGCGGCCGGAGACCGCACGCAGCGCGGCGACCGGACAGAAGACGATGCGCTCGAGCCCCTCGAGCTCCGGCTCGATCACCTCGACCATCGCCGTGCCATCGGGAGCGATCTCCAGCACGCCACCCCGAGCCCCGGCGGGCGCGGCGTCGACCGGCTCGGTCAGCTCGACGAAGTCGAATGCGGCGATCTCACGTGTGAGTGCCATTTCAGCGAGTGTAGGGCCTCGGGTAGGCGGTTACGAGCCTCGGCGCGTTGCCGTCGCGCGCCAGGTGCCAGACCGTGATGGCTAGGGCGGTGCGACCGTGGAGGGCCAGTTCGAAGCGGACCTCGCAAAGCATGCCTCCTCCGGGAGCGACCCTCACCCCGTAAACGGGGGTCTCGGCGACGGCTGTGGCGATGACTTCCCAGAGCGCGTCGGTGTCTCGCTGCCGACGCGGAGGATCACCCGCCACTCGGGCCCGTGACCCCGTGCGGAGAGGATCCACTCGCTCCACTTGGGCTGCTCAAACCAGGCGTCCGCGCCTCTCGGCAGCGGCTCCCCGACTCTCGGAAGCCAGGTCATCCCTCGATGCTGTCAACTGCCGCGGCGGCGCTCCCCGCGTTGACCCTCGGCGATTTGAGGCGGCCGGATGCCGCCGCCTTCCGCTCGGTTCCGACCGTTGCCACCGGATCCTGGCTACATCTCTGCTACGTGCACCTCGGTTCAGCCTGTCCCGGCGCTCGGCAGGAACCGGCAAACGACGGCATCAAGCGGAACCAGAGGAGCGCGCCCGACTGGACTCGAACCAGTGACCTTCGGTTTCGTAGACCGACGCTCTATCCAACTGAGCTACGGGCGCGTGCGCGATCCATTATCGCGGCGGTTGAGGGTAGCGCGCTCCTAGCGAGGAACCGGTTGAGCGAGGTCACGGGCACTCGCTAGGCTGGCGCGCTTGTGAAGGAGCGGCTCTCAGCCGGGGACATGTCGAATCTGTTCGCCGAGCGCGGGCCGATCCACGTGCACGTCGGCGGCACGATCATCGTTGAGGGCGCCCCGCCCGACTACGAGGAGCTGATCTCCCATGTCGAGGAGCGCCTCGACCTCGTCCCCCGCTTTCGCCAGCGGATCGTGAAGATCCCCCTGGGGATCGAGAACCCGGTCTGGGGAGACGATCCCGGCTTCGACGTCCGTCGCCACGTCCGCAACATCGCGGTGCCACGGCCGGGACGACTCGACCAGCTCCGCGACCTGATCGGCCGGATCATGTCGGAACCTCTGGACATGGAGCGCCCCCTCTGGGAGCTGTACATGATCGACGGGCTGCGTGGGGGCCGCCACGCCTATCTCTCGAAGACCCACCACGCCCTGGTCGACGGGATCGCCGCGGTCGACATCGGGATGCTGCTGCTCGACCCAAAGCGCCAGGGCACGAAGATGAAGCGCCAGAACAAGCGCTGGCAGCCGGACGAGCGCCGTTCAGGCGAGCTCTTCGCCCAGGCGGCCTCCTTCGCGGTCCAGAAGCCGTTCAAGGCAGCCGGACGGGCAGCTCGCACGACATTCCGGATGCCGGCGAAGACCGCTGGGCAGGTGATCCGGACCGCCGAGGCCTTCACCGGGCTGGCGGCGGGCGGACCCTCGGTGCCGAAGAGCGCCTTCAACGTCCGGATCGGCCGCGACCGCCGGGTCGCCTGGGTGCGCACCGACCTCGACCGCCTGAAGCGCGCCCGGGCGGCGGCGGAGGGATCAACCGTCAACGACGTCGTCCTCTCGGTCGCCGCCGGCGCCCTGCGCCACTTCTTCGAGCAACGCAAGCGGAAGCCGCCCGACTATCTGGTGGCGCTGGTGCCGGTCAGCATCCGCCGGCCGGAGGAAAAGGGCGAGCTAGGCAACCGGATGTCGACGATCCTGGTGAAGCTGCCGGTGGGCGAGCCGGACCCGCGCAAGCGTCTGGCGCAGCTTCGCAACGAGACGGCTCGTCTGAAGGAGTCCGACAACGCCCGAGCCGCCTCGCTGATCATCGAGGCGACCGGGTGGGCGCCGCCGACGATCAACCGGGTGCTGTCCTCGGCAATGACCCGTCCGCTGCTCTTCAACCTGGTGGTCTCCAACGTGCCGGGGCCGCAGCAGCCGCTGTATTTGCTGGGCAGGCGGCTACGCGAGATCTATCCCTTCGTCCCACTCTCGCCCCAGAACCACGCCCTCTCGATCGGGCTGGTCAGCTACGACAGCCAGGTCTTCTTCGGGCTGGCAGGTGACCGCGACGTTGTCCCCGACCTCGACCGGCTGGCGACAACTGTCCGTGAGGCGCTGCGCGAGCAGCCGGTGCCGAGGAGGAGGCCGGCGTCGCGGGCAGGCGGCGCCAGGGAGAGGCAGCCGGCAAAGCGGAAGGCCCCGCCGAAGACGGCCGCGAAGCGGAAGCCGGCGCCGAAGAAGCTGGTGAAGCGGAAGCCGGCCCCTAAGAAGGCCGCGAAGCGGAAGCCGGCGCCGAAGAAGCCCGTCAGGCAGAGGGCGGCGCCGCGGAGGGGGTCGGCCGGTGGGCGCCCCAGAATCCGCCGGCGCAGCCGCGGCAGCCGCCGCTAGGCGCGGATGAAGACCGGCGTCCCGAGCGGAACCCGGGCGAAGAGGGAGACCATGTCGGGGTCGCTGGCCCGCAGGCAACCCGCCGAGTTGGCGCCGCCGACCGCTCCGGGGGTCCCGTGGACGGCGATCCGATCGCCGCCGATCCAGTTCGGCGGCAAGTTCGGTTGGTGGCCGGTGAGGGCAAGCACGCAGCAGCCGTAGTAGGGGCCGACGCCCGGTCCGGCGAGGCCGTCGGTGACCGAGTAGTCGCCGAGCGGAGTTGGAGAGCCGGGCGAGCCGACGGTGACCGGGAAGCGGTCGAGGACCTTGTTGCGATAGCGGAGCTCGAGTGTCTGGGCGGAGGTGTCGGCGACGATCCAGAACCGCGTCTCGGAGACCTCGAGCTCCGTGCGGTCGTCGCGGATCCAGCCCGCTCCGTTGTACACCTCGGGCGTGTGGACCCCGAACCAGTCGCCCCGGATCTCCGAAATCCAGAAGGTGCGGGGAGAGTCGAACTCGGTCTCGTCGCCGAGCGTCGCGATCACCCTTCCTCCCGGCGCGTCGCGGAGCTCGACCTCCTCCCCGGGCTGCACCCTGGCGATCGGGAAGTGGGGCCCCCGCACATCGGGTGGCGGATCGGGGACCAGATCGTCGGGTGAGAGCCGGGCAAGGCCACGCAGCGCCCCGAACAGATCGAGGCCGCCGGCGCCCGGGGCGCTTTCGGACTGAGCGTCGTCCCCGCCCCGGAGGAGCAGCAGCAGGGCGACACCCACCACCGCCGCAAGCAGGAGGGTTACGGCCGGATAGCGCCTGAGCGCCCGCCCGATATCGGCGATTGCGGGCGCCTTCACAGCGGAGAGGGAGGGATTCGAACCCTCGAGAGAGCTATTAGCCCCCTACTCGCTTAGCAGGCGAGTGCCTTCAGCCGCTCGGCCACCTCTCCGGAGCGGTGGCAGGCCGACGCGTGCCACCAAGCACCCGATTGTAGGCTGGAGCGAGTGATGCCGGAACCTGACGAGAACCCCACGCCCCCCACCCCGGAGACAACCGAGGAGTCCGCCAGGGCGCAGAACGGAGGGCCGGGCGAGGAGGCGACGAGGCCGCTGGCGGCATTCGAGACTCCGACGCCGCTGCCCCTGCCGACGCCCAGGGAGGCGAACGAGCGGTACGAGTCGGTATTCGCAGACGTCCAGGCGCCCTTCGCCTTCGTCGACCTGGACGCCGTCTGGGCCAACGCCGCGGAGATGCTGCGGCGCTCCCGCGGCAAGCCGATCAGGATCGCCAGCAAGTCGATCCGCAGCCGGCCGATCCTCGAGCGCCTGCTCGCCCTCGACCGCGGCTTCCAGGGTGTCCTCTCCTTCACCCTGCCCGAGGCGCTGTGGCTTTGGGAGCGGGGGCTTCGGGACCTGGTGATCGCCTACCCGACCACCGACCGAGCCGGCCTCACCCGCCTCGCCCGGCTCACCGCCGAGCATCCCGACGAGGCGCCGGTGCTGATGGTCGACTGCCCCGAGCACCTCGACCTGATCGAGACATGCGCGACCTCGTTCGTCGCCCCGATCCGGGTAGCGATCGACATCGACTGCTCCTGGTGGCCGCTGGGCGGG
>JBOGZE010000102.1:0-11008 GCA_050697055.1 Solirubrobacterales bacterium | reverse complement strand
CCCGCGGACGTCGACGGCGTCTACCTCGATCGTGAGACGGGCGAGGAGATGGAGCCGGTAACCCGCACCCTGCCGCTGGCGCCCTCCGACTCAGCCCTGCTGCGGACCCCGGACAACCTCCGCGTCTGTCGGCGCTGCGACCAGCTGATCGGGCTCGACGTCAGCGACTGCACCTACTGCGGCCTCCGCCAGCCCGCCCTCGACGGCTCATCATGAGCCGGGGCCGGCGACGGCTCGCACTGGTGCTGCTCCTCCCCACGCTCCTCCTCGGAGCGGCCGGGTGCGGCGACGACGATGAAGAGGAGACCACTCCGTCGGTGACGGTCCCGGCCGCAACCGAGACGGAGCCGGCTGCGACCGTCGCCCCCACAACGACCACCGAATCGACAACGAAGACGAAGACCGAGAAGACCGGCGGCACGCCGAGCTACGACCCGGTCAAGCCGGACACGCCCGAGAACGACGTCCCCCCGCCGCCCGGCAGCCCCCAGGAGAGCTTCGAGAAACAGTGCGAGCAGAACCCGAGCGCCTGCGGCTAGGGCCGCGCCCGGCGCGGGCTTACTTCTTCTTCGGCGGGGTGGGGGCGTTCGGCTCCCCAACGACGGTCGCCGAGTAGAGCAGCCGGGCGGTCGTGTACTGGCAGCCGTAGAGGCGCTCCTGGCCGACCGCCTCGTGGGCGGTCCCCGCCTGGATGTCGTCGGCGTTATCGCACGCGGCCTTCTTCCGGCTCGCCCTCCAGGCGGTGTTGTTGGCCTGGCCGACGGCGAAGGCGGGCGCCCAGGTCGGGATCGTCAGTCCGACCACCTGTCCGGGCTTGACCCTCAGCGGGCTCTGAAGGGTGAAGGTGGTGGTGGTGCCGAGGAAGGGTCCCAGGTCCTCGATCGGCGACTGCGACTTCAGCTTGTAGACCTGGTGACCGACCTTGATCTGCTTCTGGATCGGCTTCAGGACCGCGAGTCGCGCCCGCGGCTCGCCCCCGTAGAAGTCCTTGAAGAAGTCGATCTGGTTCGCACGGGGAGCCGAGAGCTTGATCGACCAGGCGACGATCCTCCCTCGATAGGGGACCACGAACGGACCCTTGGTGGCGCCGATCGCGGTCTGGAAGCCGGTTGTCTTGCCGACCGCCTGGCACGACTCCGGGCAGGAGGGGTTCGCGGGGGTCGCGGCTCCGAGCACGACCAGCTTCGCCGCCCCAACCGCCCGACCCGGGCCGATCGAGGCGAAGAGACCGACGAGCACCAGCAGAGCGGCGAGCGCGCCGAACCTGCGAAGGCGTGCGGGAGCGTGGACGTCTGCGCCCATGGACTCCATTGAACACCTCGATTCGCGGAGGGTTGCGGGATTCTTTGCGTTTGCCAATACAGTTGCTCACCCGTTGACCGCCGATTCCCCATTTCAGGCTTATCTGCAGGGCGCGCTCGAGATCTACGGGATCGAGGCGGATGAGGTCGAGCGGGCGGTGATCACCGGGGTCTGGGAGCTCTACGAGCCCGGGATGAAGGCGCTCGCCGAGGCCGACCTGAGCGCGGTCGACCCCGAGTCCGCCCCCGATCTCTCCCGCCCCCCGGCGTCGTGAGCGACGGCCTCGACCTCGGGCTCGGTGTCCAAGCGCGGGCGATCGCCGCCGGCGACCTCGACCCGGCCGAGCTGCTCGATGACTGCCTCGAGCGGATCGAAGAGCGCAATCCCGAGCTGAACGCGGTAGTCGCCACCTTCCCGGAAGAGTCGCGGCGGATGCTGGCGGAGGCGCCCGACGGCCCCCTGCGCGGGGTGCCGGTGGTGATCAAGGACGAGTGGCCGCTGCCCTGGCGCGCCCAGCGCTTCGGCGCCGCCGACCTCTTCGCCGATCCGCAGCCGGGCGAATCCGCCCCCTACCGGGCCCTGCGCGACGCCGGCGCGGTGATCGCAGGGGTCGGCAACATGCACGAGCTCGGCTCGGGCAGCACCGGGGCGATCTCTGTCTACGGTGCGGCGCACAACCCCTGGGACCTCGAGCGCTGCCCGGGCGGCTCCTCCAGCGGGCCAGCCGCGGCGGTCGCCGGCGAGCTGGTCGCCGGGGCAGTCGGCGCCGACGGGCTCGGCTCGATCCGCTACCCGGCCGCCTACTGCGGGCTCACCGGCCTGAAGCCGACCTTCGGCCGCTCGGCAATGGCTGGGCACCACCTCGCCGAGGTCACCGAGACGATCGTCTCCGGCGCGCTCACCCACGACGCCGCCGACTGCCGGCTGCTCGACTCGATTCTCTTTGGCGAGGAGCTCCGCGCGGGCGAGCCGGGAACGCTCCGGATCGGCGTCGTCCGCGATCCCCTCTGGGACGACTGCACGCCCGGGGTAGCCGAGGCGTGCGAGACCGCGCTGACCGCGCTGGCCGAGGAGACCGGCGGCGAGGTGAGCGAGGTCGAGCTGCCTCAGTTCGATCTCTACCTGCCGGCGGCACTCCTCGTCGCCCAGTCCGAGGAGGCGGCAAAGCTCACCCCGCCGGCCCTCAACTCGCTCAGCCCCGAGCTCAGCGTGATCAACCGGGGGATCCTGAAGCTGCGGGCGCTGATCCCCGGCACCCTCACCGCCCGCGCCTTCGTTGTCCGCACCCTCGCTCGGCGGGGTCTGGCCGAGCTCTTCGAGCGGATCGACCTGCTCGCCTGGCCGTCGGTGGCGGCACCGGCGCCGCCCCTCAGCGACACTTCGGTGGAGCTTCCGTCCGGGCCGAGCAGCGCCGACGCCAGCAACGGCCGGCAGGGGGTGATCGCGAACCTCACCGGGGTGCCCGCGATCAGCGTCCCGGTCGGGCTGGTCGAGGGAATGCCGGTCGGCCTCCAGCTGCTCGGTACCTGGGGCTCCGACGCCCAGCTGCTCGACGCGGCAGGCGCCTTGGAGCGGGCCACCGACCGCGAGTTCGTCGAGCTCCGCCCCGCCGCCGTCGCCTAGCGGGGCGCGAGCTCGACGCTCAAACGCGAACCAGCCCTAGCCGGTCTTTGCGAGCAGGCCGTCGAGCTGCTCATAGGATTCGTTCAGCCCCTTCTCCATGCCCGACTCGAGCATCCCGTCGCGCTCCTCGGTGGTATGGAAGAGCGAGGTGTTCGTCACCTTGGTGCGCCCGTCGAGATCCTCGAAGGTCACCGTGTCCACGACAACGTGACCAGGCATCCCTTCCCACTCGAACGTATAGACGAGGCTCTCGGGTGGCGTCACCTCTCGGAACGTCCCCCTGAACCCGTTCTCACTGCCATCCGAATTGCGCTCGACGAACCGCCACGCCCCACCGGGCCTGACGTCCAGCTTGTCGACGACCGTCGTCGTGCTCCGGAGACCCCACCACTGGGGAATCAACTCCGGGTCGGTGAAAGCGGCGTAGACCCGATCGCGGGGCGCGTCGAAGACGCGCTCAGTGACGACCTCGCGATCCGAAGGCGTTGTCAGCTTCGTGCTGCCGGCCTTCTTCTCTTTTGTGTTCGCGCTCATTGAGACTCTCCTTTCGTGCGCTCGAGGAGCTCGCCCAGGCGATCGAGGCGAGTGTCGAGCATCTGTTGATAGGTGTCGATCCACTGCTGGGCGTCATCCAGCCGTCGCGGGCCGAGGCTGCAGAGGCGGGCCCGTCCCACCTTCACGGTGGTGACGAGCTCCACGTCCTCGAGGACCCGCACGTGTTTCTTCATCCCGGTCAGCGAGATGCCAAACGGCTCCGCGAGCTCGGTGATCGTTGCGCTGCCTTGGCCGAGCCGCTCGAGGATGCCCCTACGGGTCGGGTCCCCGAGCGCCGCGAAGGTTCGATCGACTTGTGAATACTGAACCATATGGTTCACTATAACAAGAGCGTTGCATCGCCGCATCCCACGCGGCCGAAAGCGGCCTAGGTGGCGAGCAGCTCAGCGGGCGCCGGGACGCTCGGGGTGGCGGCGAGCGTCGCCCCGAGAAGCAGCGGCGCGAGCAGGGCCAGGCGCTGGGTCGATGGCGTCGCCAGCTCTTCGGCGCTGACCTCCGCGAATGTCTGCTCCTGTAGGTCAATCAGGGCGGCCATCGTCCGGCAGGCCGACGCTTGCGGCGCATCGTCATCCACCTGGCAGGCGAGTCGCGCCAGTCCCACCGTGTCCTCGGCGGGCGCCCCGACGATCAACCGCCCGAGCGAAACCATGAGATAGAGATACACGCGCTCGAGGATCAGATCGCTCGCGAGCTGGGGAGCCCCAGGCGCCGGGCCGAGGTCGGGTGGCTCCTCGCCGGCCAGCAGGCGCTCGAGCTGCGTTCCACAAACGCCCCTGATCTGCTCAGCCGAGAGTCCCGCTTGAAGCGCGCAGCGAAGCGTGAGTATCGCGTTCAGCACCGGCGCTCCGTAGGGGACGTCACTCGCGAACAGGATGCGGCCCGGGGCCACGTGGGAGAAGAGGATCATCAGATCCGCCGGGACCCACCAGGAAGTGTCGATGTAGACGTTCGGATGGTCCCCGAGGTGGCGCCAGATCCAGCTCAGATCGGAGACCGCCGCATGCGCGAGGATGATCTTCGCCTCCGGGAACTCCTCGGAGAGCTCGAGTGTGTGCTGCCCCAGGGCCGGGATCCCACGACCGGCGTGGATCAGCACAGGAAGCTGGTGCTCCTGGGCGAACGCGAGGATCTCGCGCGATTGAGGACCGTCCACGGCGAAATCGTCGGAGCGAGGATGAAGCTTGATGCCGCGCGCGCCGAGCTCGACGCACCGCGACGCCTCGGCGACCGCACCGTCATTGGGATTCAGGCGACAGAACGGAATCAACCGCCCATCCGAGCCGGCCGCCTCGGAGAGGACCACGTCATTCGCCTGCCGGTAGCCATCCGGCTCGTGCATGGGGAAAACGACCCCCCTGGCATCGAGCGGGGCGAGAATCGCGAGCAGCTGCTCTCCCGACAGGCGAGCCCCATCCGGATCGTTGGCGCCGATATGCGTGTGGGCGTCGAACAGGGAAAGGCCCGGCAGGTCCGCGAGCAAGGGCTCGAGCCAGGCCATCAGCAGCGATTCGTTGGTTGAAGCGGCCAAAGCGCCAGTCTAGTTGCCGGCCGATCGCCGCCGTGTCAGTGGCTAGGGTGTGGCCGTGACCGGTCCCCAGGCGTGAGCGTCGATTCCATCACGACTGAGGTGCTGGGCCTCTCCGGGCGCACCCTGCGCGGCAACTGGATTGAGGGGGAGCGTGGCGGGGTGGGCTTCGCTTACTCGCGGCCGAGTCCCAAGCATTATCCCTGGCAGTGGTACTGGGACTCCTGCTTCCACGCGATCGTCTGGCGGCGCTTCGACCGGGCACGGGCCGAGTCCGAGCTTCGCAGCCTGCTCGCCGGCGGCTCAGAGGACGGCTTCATCGGCCACACGATCTTCTGGGACCGGCCGGTCGACTGGCAGCGGCGCTGGACCTACAACGTCACCTCGAAGCGGGCGCAGAGCACCTCGACGATCCAGCCGCCGCTGCTCGCCTGGGCCTGGCGGATCGCGGTGGGCGACCCGGCAGCAGAGCCGAGGATCGCCGCCCATCACCGCTGGCTCGAGGCCAACCGCGACCTCGACGGCGACGGGCTGCTCTGGCTGGTCCAGCCGGATGAGTCGGGGCTCGACTCCTGCTCGAAGTTCGATCCGGTCTGGGGCCTCCGCGCGCACGCTCGGCCGCTCTTCCCCCTGCTGATCAACCGGAACCGGAAGTTCGGCTGGGATCTCCGCCGGGTGCTCCGGGCGGGTGGCCCGGTGCTCTGCGAGATCTGCACCAACGTCCTCTGGGGCCTGGCGCGGCTGGCGTTGGGTCAGCCGTCGATCACCCCGGCGCTGGTCGAGCGGCTCTGGGACCCGGAGCGCGGGCTCTTCCTCGACCGGGTCAGGGGGGAGCCGGTCGGCGATCGCAGCCGCCTGATCCCGGCCGGCGAGGACTGGCTCGTCGACGTCTCCACCTGGGCCTCGCTGGCGCCGCTGGCGCTGCCGGACCTGCCCGAGGAGATCGGGCACCGCCTGGTCCGCGAGCACCTGCTCGACCCGAGGCGCTACTGGCTGCCGCTGCCGCCGCCCTCGGTCTCGGCGTCCGAGCCCTCGTTCGAGCCGCGCCGCTGGCGGACCCTGCTCACCCGGCGCTACTGGCGCGGGCCGACCTGGATCAACTCCGCTTGGCTCATCTGGATCGGGCTGCTCCGGCTCGGCTACCAGGCCGAGGCCGACCGGATCGCCTCGGCGCTCTGCCCGGCCTACGTCCGGGAGGGATCCCGGGAGTTCTACGAGCCCTTCACCGGCGAGGGGCTCGGCGCCGAGGAGTTCGGCTGGTCCACGCTGATCGCGGAGCTCGCCGACCCCGATCCGGCCGCCGCCCGCAGCTACCTGGACTGAGCGATCCCGCCGCCCGACTAGGTCGGGTACTGGGGGATCGAGCGGCCGGTGGCGCAATGGATCCTGGCACCCGACTTGATCACGAAATCCTTCGCCGGCGTGGAGACATAGACGCCCTCGCCCGGCGCCAGGGGCACGCGGAAATTGAAGAGGCCGCTCGATTTCGTCTTCCTCGAGGCGATCACCGTGTCGGCATTGTCGGGATGGATGACGTGAAGGCGGATCGTGCGCTGGAGCTCGCAGCGCCACGACTTCGAGGTCACCGTGCCGGAGATCAGGTACTCCGTCGGGTTGTCCTTGAGGATGAACAGGGGGGCCCGCCCGGGAAGGGCGACCCGATGGTGGTCTTGAACGTCAGCTTCTTGGCGGCGGCGGGCGACGCGAGGACACCGACGGAGACCACGAGCACCCCGAGAACGACGGCGAGCCTCGACCTCATCAGCGGAGCTGGATCACCGCCGAGAAACCCGCCTTGCAGACGAACTTGCCGACCGTTCTCTTCGTCGCCTTCACCTTCACGTAGACCGGCGCGGTCGCGGGCACCGTATTTGGCAGCTGTCCACGGAGAATCCAATTCCCGCTTTCGTCGGTGGTGGTGCCGGCGAGGGTCGCCTGCACGACGCCGGCGGCGTCGGTCAAGAAGAGCTTCATTCCGCGGGCTGGCTTGCAGGCGCTCGCCGTCTTCAGCGACCCCTTGGTGGTCACCTTCCCGGCGCCGTTCACCTTCTGGGCACCGGCGAAGAAGGTGACCGTCGTCGGCTTCTTCTTCCCGGCCAGCGCCTCGGCGCTGAGCAGCCCCACACACAACGCGACGGACGCGAATGCGACAAGCAGCCTTGCTCCCCTCATTGCCCTCTCCTCCACTCGACTGCGCCGAGCCTACCGCTACTTGTAGCGGTAGGTGATCCGGCCGCGGTCGAGGTCATAGGGCGAGAGCTCGATCTTCACCCGGTCGCCGGGGAGGATCCGGATGTAGTGGCGGCGCATCTTGCCCGAGATGTGGCCGAGAACCTCATGGTCGTTGTCGAGCTTCACCCTGAACATCGTGTTCGGCAGGGCCTCGGTGATCTCGCCCTCCATCTCGATCTTCTCTTCCTTCGCCATGCGACCGGGCAGGGTAGCGCCCCATGCCTGCGGGCGCGGTTCTCAAGCTGCAACTGCTACTAGCGGCCCTTGAAGGTCGCCTTTCCCGGGCCGTCCTCGAGGAAGCTCTTCACCGCTCCCTGGAGGTCCTCGGAGGCGAAGAGCTCGGCGAACTGCTCGGGAGTCACCCGGTCTGCCTCGTCCACCCCTCCCGCCCGGTAGGCCCGGATGATCCTCTTGGTCGCCGCGTGGGCGACGGTCGGGCCCTCGGCGAGCCGCTGGCCGAACCTCATCCCCTTCTCCAGCAGCTGATCGTCCGGGAGGACGCGGTTGACCACGTTCCAGCGCTCCATCGTTGCCGCGTCGTAGAGGCCGCCGCTCATCACGAATTCCGCCGCCCTCGCCGGGCCCGCTCGCTCGGCCATCCGCTGGGTGCCGCCGGCGCCGGGGGTGAGCCCGACCACCGCCTCGACGAGGCCGAACTTGGCCGACTCGTCCGCCCAGATCATGTCGCAGGCGAGGGAGGTCTCCAGCCCGGCGGTGAGGCAAAGCCCATGGACGAGGGCGAGCGTGGGGATCGACAGCTGCTCGAGCCGGCGGGTGGTGTCGATGAGCGAGCCGAAGGACTCACCTGCGCCCCCCTGCTCTACAACCCGGTTGAAGTCGTTGACGTCCGCGCCGCCGGTGAACAGGTCGCCCTCGGCGCGCCAGACCATCGCGCGGGCGTCGGAGCCCGCTACCTCGTCGAGGCGCGCGACCAGGGCCTCGAAGACCTCGCGGCTAATGAGGTTGAGCGGCGGGCTGTCGAGGATGAGGACCGCCAGGTTCCCCTCGCGCTCGAGTCTCACGGGCCTCTCGCTCATGCGCGCAACCTCTCGGCGATCGCGGCGATCTCGTCCTCGTCGCCGCCGCGGGGGATCCAGGGCAGCTCCAGGGGATCGTCCTCGTAGCGCGGGATCACGTGCAGGTGGAAGTGGAAGACCGTCTGCCAGGCGGCCGGCCTGCAGGCGATGAGCAAGTTGAACCCGTCCGGCTTCAGCACCTCGTCCATCCTCCGAGCGAGGCGCCGGGCGACCGCCATCGACGCGGCCAGGTCCTCGTCGGCAACGTCCATCAAGTCGGTCGAGTGCCGCTTCGGCACGACCAGCGCATGACCGCGGGTGGCCGGGTTGATGTCCATGAAGGACATCGTTAGCTCGTCGGAGTCCACTGCCTGACTCGGTATCGAGCCCGCGACGATCCCGCAGAAGAGGCAATCACCCTCAGCCACCGGCGGCAGGGTATTAGACCCCGCTTCGCGGGATCGTCAACGACGCAGAACGGCCCGCCATCAGGCGGGCCGTTCGGACGCACTCAACAAGCAAGCGAAAGGGCTAGGGAACGAGGGTCACCGCAGCGCCGCCGGCCGGCGCCGGCGGGGTGGGGATCACCAGGCAGTGGAACTGCCGGCCCTTCTTGTCCTTCTTGCCCTTCTTCTTGCTGCCGACCTTGCGCGTGGCCGGGTCGACGATCGCCTGCAGCACCATGCTGGTCGTCGTCGGAGCCGTCTCCGCCGGACGCGGCACGGTGGCGGTGTAGTTGCCGTTAGACCCGGTCGTCACAATCACAAGCACCCCGCCCACAGCCACAGGCGTGGTGACCTGGGTCGTCGGGTTGAACCAGGCGAAATGGACTTTGCGGTCTTTGCGGCAGCCGCTGCTGGCCCAAACGTTCCCGCTGGCGGTGACGGTCGCGAAGGCGTTGGGGAGCGGGTTCGGCGCGACGTTCACGCTCACCGTCCCGCTCACCTGCTTCGGTGACTTCACGGCGCCCGCGCCTGGTGCGGCGACTAGACCGACCGTCAACGCGCAAACGGCGGCGGCGCCAAACAGCTTCCTCATCTCAAATCCTCCTGTAGACATGTCTTTCGTACCCATGAAAGCGCCTTTGAGGCCGGGATGGGTACGGGAGCGCCGATCTGGATCCTCCTTAACGGGTCGCTCGTTCGGAGCGCCCTCGCTTCAGTGAAGCTCCCGGGCCAGTTCAAGCGCCTGAGCGCGGTCGGCGATCTCGCCGGCGAAGGTCGCCGCCCGCAGCTCTTCCAGCAACCTGCCCATCTCGGGCCCGGGCGCCACCCCCAGCTCCGAGGCGAGCTCGTCGCCGCTCAGCGGCGGGTCGGGCGGGCCCTCGCTGTGCCAGGCGAGCGCATCGGCGAGCATCTCCCTCGCCAGCTCGAGGTGGGCCTCGATCATCTCGGGACCGGCGATCGGGCCGGTGCCGCGTGCCGCCAGCCGATCGGCGGCGCTGAGCAGGGTGACGTCGGCGCACACCGGCTCGGTCGCCCGCAGGTACTCGTAGACCGTCCGCCGGGAGAGCGGACGCTGGTGGATCAGGAAGCCGAGGCGGAGGTGGTGGAGGGCGAGCCCCTGGAGATGGGTGCTGAGCCGCCGGCTGGTCCGGAACCGGCGGCAGACCTCGGCGGTGATCCGGGCGCCGACCTGATCGTGCCCGATGAAGGTGACATAGCCACCGCCCTCGGCGCGGGTCTCGGGCTTGCCCAAGTCGTGGAAGACAGCGCCGAAGCGGAGTGCCTCGCTGCGGGTGAGCTCGTCGGCGAGTGGCTCGGCGAGGAAGGCGGAGGCCGCCCCGGCGAGCTCCCCGGCGAACGAGGGCAGGTCGGACTCGATCGCCAGCCATTCCTCGAGCACCTTGAGGGTGTGGCCGAGGACGTCGAGGTGGTGGTTGGGGTTCTGGACGACCCCGCGGAGGGCCTCGAGCTCGGGGAGAACGACGGCGGTGAGCTCGAGCTCGTCCATCAGCCTCAGCGCCTCCAACGGCCGTGGTCCGCCGACGATCCCGCGAAGCTCGGCGAACTGGCGCTCGCCGGCGGGATCCGCGGCGTGCGCAGCCGCCGCCCGGGCGCGGGAGGCGGTCTCGTCGGTGATCCGGAGGTCGTGGCGCGCCCCGATCCGGACCGCGCGTAGGAGCCGCAGCGGGTCCTGCTCGAAAGCCCGCTCGGAGGCGACCCGGAGCCGGCGGGACTCGGCATCGGCGAGCCCTCCGGTCGGGTCGATCGGCTCGCCTCCTGGGAGCGGGATCGCGATCGCGTTGACGGTGAAGTCCCGCGCCTTCAGGTCGTCGGCGATCGTCTCCGCCCGGAGGGCGACGACGTCGACGTGCCAGCCCTCGGCCGAGATCGCCCGCCAGGTGGAGTGCTCCTCGGAGAGCGCGAAGGCGGAGCCCTCGGCGGCCCTGGCTATCTCCCGGGCGGCGCTCTTCTCGTCACCGGGCACGACCGCGAGGTCGGCGTCGCCGACCGGTTCGCCGAGGAGGGCGTCGCGGATTGCCCCGCCCACGACCCAGGCCTTCCCCGCTCCCTTCAGCGCCCTGCGGGAGACGCGGACCGAGGGGGCGGCGGAGAGCCGCTCCTCCAGCGAGGCGGCGCTCATCCCTCGTGCCGGCGCGGCACCCGGCTGGAGATCCCGCAGGTGATCTCGTAATTGATCGTGTCGAGCCGGGCGGCGAGCTCCTCGGCGAGGATCCGGTCGCCACCCTGGGCGCCGATCAGCACAGCCTCGGCGCCGGGCTCGACCTCGGTGTCCGGGCCGAGGTCGATGG
>JBOGZE010000101.1:0-1951 GCA_050697055.1 Solirubrobacterales bacterium | reverse complement strand
GAGCTAGACATCCCACGGCCGTAGGTGTCAAGCAGCGGCCTCTCCGCGTGTGGGCCAGGCCATCGGTTCTGAGTAGCGCTCGCGATGACGGAGACACCCGTGGAGGATGCCAACCCACCGGTTGGCGAGCGAACGGAGGGCGCGTTGATGCGTGTGGCCCTTCGCTCGGTGTGCATCGTAGTAGCACCGTGCGCCCTCCGAGAAGCCGAGCGAGCAGAACGCCCACATCTGCAAGGCGTCGGCGAGGCGACGGTTGCGAGCGAACCGCGCCAGGGCGACCCTCGATCGCCCCGACGCCTTGGTGATCGGTGAGGTCCCCGCGTAGTTCTTGCGGGCCTTAGGATCGGCGTAGCGGGCGGGGTCATCCCCGAACTCCGCGAGGACCCGGGCGCCGAGGACCGAGCCGAGTCCTGGGAGACTGCGAAGGATCTCGGCGTCCGGGTGTCCCCCAAAACCGGCTTCGAGCTGGTTCGCGAGCGTCTCGATCTGAGACGTCATCTCCTTGACGATTCGCACGATGGACCGGACCACGTCGCCGTAGGCCCCCGCGAGCACCGCCGGCGCCTCGAGCTGGGAGGTTTGGAGGGCCGCCTTGATCTCCTCGGCCCGCTCGCCGATGCGGCGGCGCCGTCCTCCTCGCTTCAAGACGGCGGCGATCCTGGAGCTGCTGAGCGAGCGACCCTCCGCCGGCGTGGGTGCCACCTCGAGTACGGCCAGGGCGTCTGGCGAGGCCAGATCGGTGCCGAAGGCCTCGAGCGCCGCCGGGTAGAACTCCCGAAGCGCGTTGCGGAGCTGGTTCAGCTGCCGTTGCCGGGACCAGATCAGACCCTGGTGGGCCCGAGCCAGCACCTTCACCGCCTCGGCGAGCTCGCTGTCCCCGGCCACCTGTCGATGCAGGTGCCGATCGGTCCGAACGAGATCTGCCAGCACCCGGGCGTCGCCCGGATCAGACTTCGCTCCCGAGGTCCGGTGGCGGTCCCGGTACCGGTCGACCGAGAGCGGGTTGATGGCATGCACCGCGTAGCCCGCTGCGACGAGCGCGCCGACCAGCAGCCCCCGATCCAGCTCGATGCCGACCACGACCTGCGATGGATCCTCTGCGCGTGCCGCCACCATCTCGTGCAGCTTCGCCGCTCCGTCGACGCCTTCGGGCACACGGCCCTTGCCCACCACGCGCCCATCGACGTCCAGGATGCAGGCGTCGTGGTGGGTCTCCGACCAGTCGATCCCGACGAAGATCACCCCTCCTCCTTCCGCTCGACGGTCTTCGAGCCTCCGAGGAGTACGCGGCGCCCTAATGGATCAGTGCTCGGTCGGCACGACATCCCACCAGCCGTCGGCTCCTCGCCTGCCGGCGGGGGCACGATCTAGCCCTAGGACTCGATGGTCCTGGCGAACTTTGGTGCTCACCTGCCGGTGGCTCGGAGAGCAGTCTCTGCTACTCGCTGCTCGGGAGCCATTAGGCGAGAAGCGGCCGCGGGAAGGGCCCGATCCGAGCCCGAACGACCGCGTCCACCACACAAGTCCTTCGGTGTTTCCTCCGCCCGGCGCCGGACAAGTCTTCCGACCGCCCGCCGGAGGACCGGACAAGTCTTCGGCCGCCGTCCTCTCGAAGGAGAGGAGGAGCGGCATGGTCCGTCCCGTTGGACGACCGATGGCGTGACTTGGCCCTCCTGCTGGTTCCTTCGCCCTACACCGCGGCCATCGTGCAGGCGTCGTGCCCGCACTCGCACATGTGCTCCTCGTGCGCCGCGTCACCAGAGTGCTCGCGACATAGTCGCCGCAGAACTCCTGGCCCGGCTCGACCTGGCTTCTGCACCCCATGCTGGCAGTTCATCCGACCTCCAGTCCGGCTCCCCGAGCGTGCGAGGGCTTACCACGAACGCCTTCCACCGGCTCCTCGGGAGGACGCGGCTCGCCGCGGCGAAAAGGATTCGGTCCCGTCGTCGGA
>JBOGZE010000100.1:0-10057 GCA_050697055.1 Solirubrobacterales bacterium | reverse complement strand
GTCACGGTCAGGCGAGCGCGGACTGCTGGCGCTGGCGCCGGGTGAGGGCGTCGATGGTGACCGCCGCCAGGAGGACGCCGCCGGTGATCATGAACTTGATGTCGGAGTCGAGCCCGAGCAGGTCCATTCCGTTCGAGATCGAGCCGATCACAAGCGCACCGAGCAGCGCCGCCCAGACCGTGCCGCGCCCGCCGAAGAGGCTGACGCCGGCGATCACCGGGCCGGCGATCGCCAAGAGCAGCAGGTCGCCCGAACCGGAGGCCTGGTTGACCGCGATCAGCCTCGAGGCGGCCAGGATCCCCCCCGCCGCGGCAAACGTTGATGCGATCGTGAAGACGGCGATCTTGGTGCGGTTGACCCGGATCCCCGCCCGCCGCGCCGCCTCTGCGTTGCCGCCGGTCGCGTAGATGTGACGGCCGAAGCGGGTGCGGGTGGTGATGAAGGCGAAGATCGCGCAGAACCCAACCAGGATCAATGCGGCCAACGGGATCCCCCGGTCGGAGCTGAGGACCGCGACGGCGGCGAAGACGCCGCCCCCGACCAGAGCCGTGCGGAGGACGATCCCGGCGAGGGGATCGGCCTCGAGTCCGGCTTTCTGTCGTCGCCGGCGCTCCAGCAGGCCGGTTCCCAGGGCAGCCGCGGTCACTATCACCGCGAGGGTCCAACCGACCCAGGGATCGAAGAACTTCCCGGCCAGGTCGGTGATCGTGCTCGGGGGCAGGTTGATCGTCCCGGTGTCGCCGAGTACCAGCAAAAGGGCGCCCTGCCAGGCGAGCAGGCCGGCGAGGGTGACCACGAACGAGGGAATCCCAAAGGTGGTCACCATCACCCCGTTGAAGAGCCCGATCGCCGCCCCCGTTGCCAGCCCGGCGGCGATCGCCAATTCGGGATTCCAGCCCTGCTTGACGTTCAGGACCGCCATCACCCCCGCCGCGAGGCCGCTGACCGCGCCGACGGAGAGGTCGATCTCGCCGAGCAGCAGCACCAGGACGACGCCGATCGAGATCGTCCCCACGGCGGCGATCTGCAGGGTCAGGTTGGTGAGGTTGATCGCCGAGAGGAAGCGGTCATTTTGGATCTGGAAGATCGCCCAGATCACGGCGATGATCACCAGCACCCGGAGCGAGCCCAGCTCGCCGCGCGCCAGCTGGGTGAAGACGCGGAACCGCCCCGGCTCCTTCGGGCCTTTGGCGGCTTCGGTGGCGGCTTCCATCAGACCTCCCTCTGTCGCTCGGCCGTGTCGGCGGACGCGCCGGTGATCGCCGCAACCACCTCCTCGGGCGTGGTCTTCTCAGCCTCGAAGGTGGCCACCCGTTTCCCCAGCAGCAGGACCACTATCCGGTCCGCGACCTGGAAGACGTTGCCGAGGTTGTGGCTGATCACCACCACTCCCAGGCCCCGATCGGCCAAGCGCTTCTCCAGGGCGAGGACCTGCTCGGTCTGGGAGACGCCGAGGGCCGCGGTGGGCTCGTCCAAGAGCACCACCTTCGGATCGCCGACCAGCGAGCGGGCGATCGCCACCGACTGGCGCTGACCCCCAGAGAGGTTGCCCACCTCGGTGCGCACGTTCCCCAGGGTGGTCACCGAAAGGTCCTTGAGCAGCTGCAGCGTCCGCTGCTCCATGTCGGTCTCGTCCAGGGTGTGGACGGGGACCGGGACACCGTCCCCTGCAACCTCCTCCTGGCCGAGGAAGAGGTTGGCGACGACGTCGAGGTTGTCGCAGAGGGCGAGGTCCTGGAAGACCGTCGTGATCCCGAGTTGCGCGGCCGCCTTCGGGTCAGCCACGCGCACCTTGCGACCCTCGAAGTACATCTCGCCGCTGTCGGCCGGCTGGACGCCGTCCATCGCCTTGACGAGGGTGGACTTGCCGGCGCCGTTGTCGCCGACCAGCGCGACAACCTCGCCGGCGTCGACCTCGAAGTCGACGTCGGACAGCGCCTGTACCGGCCCGAAGCTCTTGCTGACCCCCTTGAGCGCGAGGAGGTGCTTGGGCTGGGCGTCATCCGCTTCGCTCAATTGCTCGCACCTCCTCGCGCTCGGGGTTCCATTCTCTATTCGTACTCCTTAGTGGCCTGCTGTCTACTCCAGTCCAGCCGCCGTGCAGGCCTGGGCGAACTGCGCAACGCAGACGTCCGCCACGGTCTGGTAGGGCCCCCCGAGCTCCCCGTTGTCCTTGAACACGGTGTCCTGGATGTTGTCGATGGTCACCGCCACCGGAACCTCCAGCACCGAGGGAACCTGCTTGGCTCCGTTGTCCACCTCGGCGTTGATCAGACCCTCCGGCGGGTCCTCGCCCTGAGCGAGCGCTGCCGCCAGCTGGGCGGTGGCGTCAGTCTCGAGGCTGGTCGCCTTGTAGACGGTCATGTACTGCTCACCGACGAGGATCCGCTGGATCGCCTCCAGCTCGGCGTCCTGTCCAGTGGTCGGCTTCGTCGCCGGGTCGACGCCGGCACCCTTCATCGCGGCGATCGCGCCACCGGCGGTGCCGTCGTTCATCGCGTAGACGCCGGTGAACCCGTTGTTGCCGACCGCGGTGATCGCCTGCTCCATCTCCTGCTGGGCCTTGTCGGGGCTCCAGTCGGGAGTGTCGTACTCCTTGGCGATCTGAACGCCAGCCGCGTCGAACTTGGACTGCGCGCCCTGGCCGAAGAGCTTGGCGTTGTTGTCGGTCGGCGAGCCGTTGATCTTGACGATCGGGCCCGTCGGGGTGCCGTCATCGGCGAGCTTCTTGGTCAGGGCCTCGCCCTGAAGCTCACCGACCCGGACATTGTCGAACGAGACGTAGTAGTCGACCCCATCGGAGTCGAGGATCAGGCGGTCGTAGCTGATCACCGGCACGTTCTGCTGCTTCGCCAGGTTGACCATCCCAGCAGCGGAAGCCGAGTCCACCGGGTCGAGGACGAGCACGTCGATGCCCTCGGTCAGGGCCGCCTCGACCTGGTCCTGCTGCTGGCTGGCGTCCTGGTTCGCGTTGCTGTAGATCAGCTCACAGTCCGGACAGTGCCTCTTCAGGTTCGATTCGAACTCCGGATGGTCGTGGGCCTCGTAACGGGTCGTCTTCGACTCCGGCAAGAGGAGCGCAACCTTTCCTCCCCCGCCTCCTCCGCCGCCGTCGTCGTCGTCGTCGTCACCGCAGGCAACCAGGCCGACGCCCAATACCAGCGCCGCGCATCCCAGCACAGCCCCCCGGGCCCAGCTCCTAGATCTCCTCCTCACACCTCTCACCTCCATCGATTGACTGCATTGGAATCAGAAATCAGCTCCGAAGTCAAGGTCGTCATGCCGCCGCGGCCTCCTCTCGCTCCGGTAGCGGCGAGAAGAATCGGTCCGAGCCATGCAGCACCAGGGCGAGGGCCCCCAGCATCTCGGCGCGGTCCCCCAACACCCCAGGCACGACCGTCACCTGGTCGGCGGCGCTGCGAATCGCGAAACGGCGGATCGATTCGAGGATCGGCTCGGTCAGCAGCTCGCCGGCGACGCCGAGCTCCCCGCCAACGATGACGCGGTCGGGATTGATCAGGTTGCAGAGATTCGCCACCGCGATCCCGATCTGCCGGCCGGCCTCCTCGATCAGCCTGGCGGCGGGCGAGTCGGGCTCCGTCGCGAGCTCGAGCAGCCGCCTGGTCGAGATCTCCTCCCCCCGGCTCTCGCTGAGCATGCCGGCGATGGCGCGGGCGGAGGCAACGGTCTCCAGGCAGCCACGGCTGCCGCAGCGGCAGATCGCGCCCCCCTCCTGCACCACCGTGTGCCCGATCTCGCCGGCGGTGCCCCCAGCCCCCTGATAGATGCGTCCGCCGAGCAGCAGGCCGGCTCCTACGCCCGAGGAGAGCTTGATGTAAATCAGCTCGGAGTGGCCCTGACCCGATCCCCAGACGAACTCGGCAAGGGCTCCGAGGTTGGCATCGTTCTCTACCTGCACGGGCAGGTCGAGGCGCCGGGAGATCTCCGCCGCAGCGTCGACGCCCACCCAGCCGGGGAGGATCGCCGAGGATCCGACGGTGCCGGTGACCTGGTTGATCGGCCCCGGAAGCCCCATCCCGACCCCGAGAACTCGGTCGCGATCGACCCCGGCCTCATCTAGCACCCCGGCGACCAGCTCCGCCGCGGCGTCGAGGCCCTCCCCCGCGGAGTGATCGACGTCGAGCTCACGCCGGGACTCGGCCAGGACCTCGTGGGCCATGTCGGAGACGGCAACCCGCAGGTGGGTATGACCGAAGTCGACCCCGAGCGCCAGCCCCGCCGCTGGATTCAGCGAGAGGAGCACCGGCGGGCGGCCACCCTGGTCGCCTTGGGCAACGCCGGTCCCGTCGGCCTCCTCCCTGATCATCTCCGCTTCAACCAGGTCGGCGACGATGCTGGAGACGGTCGAGCGCGAGAGGCCGGTGAGCCGGGCGATCTCCGCCCTGCTGACCTGGCCCCGCTCGCGGAGGGCGTCGATCACCCGGCGGCTGTTGAGCTCGCGGAGGGAGCGGAGGGATCCGGACTCCGACGCTTCCATGCGGCGCGCACTCTTATCAACCGTGAGAGCTTTGTCAAGGCCCTGGCAAAACCCAATCGTAAGTAACAGGGTGTATGTCGGGAATCTCTACAAACCCTTAACGCAGCGCGGTTCAGCCGAGATCCGTGATCACCTCATTCGCGGCCCGCTCGCCAGTCTCCACCGCGCCGTTCAGGTAGCCCTGGAAGTCGATCGAGGTGTGCTCGCCGCAGAAATGCACGGCGCCCTCCTGGCGGCGCTCGACGCCGGCGAACTTCGTGTACTGGCCGACCTTCCAGTAGGAGTAGGACCCCTTGGTCCAGGGGTTGCCGGTCCAGTAGTCGAGCGTCGCGCTGCCAATCTTGTAGTGATCACCCAGACCGGGCAGCACCGGATTGGCGTCCGAGGCGATCTGCTCCAGGAACTTCTCGGCGTGGAATTCCGGGTCCCCGGTGAAGCTCTTCCCGATGTCCCCGCCGGTGTAGTCGACGAGGATTCCGGAGGCGCCGGGCTGCGCGCGGCTCACCTCCCAGGTGTTCTGGTGGCCGGTGTCGCCGAAGGTCTCGCCGTTGCAGCCGAGGGTGTTCCAGTGCCGGGTGTTGAACTGGAGGTGGAGCTTGGAGTTGGTGCCCATCCCCAGCTCCTGGATCGCCGTGTCCTTGAGCTTCGAGAAGCCGGCCTTCGAGTAGTTGATCGTGCGCAGGATCGAGAACGGCAGCGCCAGGACGACGCGGTCAGCGGTGGCGTCGGGGATACTGGCTGAGTGGAATGAGAGTTGGTAGGTGCCGTCGGAGTCGCGCCTGATCGAGGTCAGCTCCGCCCCCGTCGTGATCTGACCCTGGAGGGCGTGGGCGAGCCGCATCGGGATCTGTTCGTTGCCGCCGCGCACGTGGTACTTCTCGTTCGAGGGGCCGAAGATCCGCAGCTGACCCTGACCCGAGTAGGCGAGCAGGTAGAGCATGTTGAGCGAGCTCTGCACGTCGCATTCGGCGCCGTACTCGATGTTGTAGGCGACGTCCAGCAGCTGCCCCAACCTCGACGCCATCCGGCCCGGCACGTTTTCGTTGATCCAGTCGGTGATCGACATGTGGTCGAGCTCGAAGCCCCGCTGGGTATAGAGGTCGTGGAGGGTCGGATAGCTGGCGGCGGAGACGTCCTTGTGGAGCGGCTGCCAGATCTTCTTCAGGTCATCGGTGGCCTCCGCGAACGAGTATGAGCCGTCGTCGAACCAGTAGAAGGGCTCGGTGCCGTTGACCTCGGCCGAGTGCAGGTTGTCGAGGTCGAGGCCGAGCTGCTGGGCGAGCTGGCGGGTTTGGGTGTGGCCCTGGTCGATCAGCTCGCCGCCGTGCTCGGCGATCTGGCCGCCGAAGTCGCGGGGGTCGTACGTCCAGCAGCGGCCGCCAAGGCGATCCGACGCCTCATAGAGACTGGCGCTGTAGCCCGCCTGCTTCAGCCGGTAGGCACATGTGAGCCCGGCGAGCCCGGCGCCGACGATGACGATCCGCGGCGCCGTCGCCGCCTTCGCCAGCGGCACCCTGCTGAGTGCCCCGGCGAGCGCCAGCCCGGCGCCGCCGGCAAGCAGCTCCCGGCGCCTCAGGCGGCCAGCACGCTCGCTGAGGACCTCGTCCGTAGACGCCCCAGTCGCCGCTGCCTCGGCCGCCGCCGATGCGGCCTCGCTCAATCTGGAAGCAAGTGGTGTCCTTGGCAAGAAATCCCTCCGCCGTCAGCTTTACACCGGAGCGGGAGGCTTGCAAGTGCCGAAGCGTCCAAGTCGGAGGCCACCAATGGTCCGAGCCGGCCGAGGCTTCGGCTGATCGGACGACCTCGACAACCGCCGCGACGAGGTGGTGATCGCGACCAAGGGCGGCCTGCGAATGACAGATGGCGGCCTCGTCCGCGATTCGAGCGCCGAGTGGCTCCGCAGCGGAGTCGAGCAAAGCCTGACCACACTCGGGGTCGACCACATCGACCTCTACCAGGTGCACTGGCCCGACCCGGACGTCCCCTTCGCGGAGACCGCCGGGGCGCTCCAGGAGTTCGTGGACGAAGGTTCGCCATGTCGGTGTCTCCAACTTCGACGTGGCCCAGATGGCCGAGTTCGCGCGGACCCGGCCGGTGGAGACGGTTCAGCCGCCCTACCACCTGTTCCGCCGCGAGATCGAGGCCGAGCTGCTCTCCTACTGCCGCGAGCACGACATCGGGGTGCTGATCTACGGACCGCTCGCGCATGGCCTGCTCACCGGAGACCTGGGCAACGGTCTGGGATGTACGAGATCGCTTTCCAGGCCGAGGAGCGGGGGGTTCACACGAGGGCCGTGCCCGCATTCGCTCCACGTCAAAGAGAAGAAGCGTCAGCTGACGCTGCTCCTTTCCATCAAAGGAGCAGCGTGTCGAGTTCGTCCCACCCGTACCGGCTTCGCGCGAAATGGAGCAGCTCGCGGCGCTCAGCCAAAGCGCCCCGGCGTCTCAGGCCCTGACACTTCGAGATACGACGGAGGTAGTGGCTCGGATCGCGAGCCATCGTGCCTACAATCGAGCCAGAGTGACCCCGCGCGGCACTGATTGGAGCCTGGCGCTTCTGGTGTCGTTGCTGTTTGGTACCGGGCTGCTCACGTGGTTCAGCGGCGGCGAGGGAAGCGCCTGGGTGTTCGCCGCCCACGGCATCGCCGGCGGTGCGCTGGCGCTCCTCGTCGGCTGGAAGTTGCGACGCGTCGGGAGGCGAGTGCTCACTCCGAGCAGCTGGGACCGCCGTGTCGGCGCGGGGCTGCTGGTGCTGGCGCTGGTGGCGCTGACCCTGCTCTCGGGCTGGGTGTGGAGCACCTTCGGCGGCTTCGATCTCGCCGGCTACCCCCTGCTCGCCTGGCATACGCTGCTCGGGGCGCTGCTCACCCTCGCGGTTGCCGTGCACCTCGGGTTCCGCGCCAAGCGTCCCCGGCGCCGCGACATCGCCGGCCGGCGCCAGCTTCTCGAGGCCGCCGCGATCGGCCTCGGGGGCTTGATCGCCTGGCGCGTGCAGCGCCCGCTGTCTACGGCGCTCGGACTGCCCGGCGCCGACCGGCGCTTCACCGGCTCCTATGAAGCCCACTCGTTCGCCGCCAACGCGTTCCCGACCACCTCCTGGGTCGCCGACGACCCCAAGCCGCTCGACCGCCGCTCCTACCGGCTGGCGGTGGAGGGCGAGGTGGCGCGCCCGCTCTCACTGCCACTCGAGGAGCTCGACGGCCGGGACGAGCTCGTCGCGACGCTCGACTGCACCGGGGGCTTCTACTCCGAGCAGCGCTGGCGCGGAGTCAGGCTTGGCCTGCTGGTCGACCGTGCCGAGGCGCGTGCCGACGCACAACACATACGGGTCGTCTCTGTCACCGGGTATCGATGGAGCTTCTCGCTCGCGGACCCCCGCGAGATGCTGCTCGCGACCAGGGTCGGCGGCGAGCCGCTATCACACGGACACGGGGCGCCGGCGCGATTGGTTGCCCCCGGGCGGCGCGGCTTCCAGTGGGTGAAGTGGGTTACCCGGCTCGAGGTGCGCTCGGAGCCCGACCCGGGCGCATTCCCGTCGACGATCCTCAGTAGCTTCAGCGCCGCCGGCCGGGGCGCGTAGGCTGTCCGGCCACCCGGAGTTGCCCTACTGGTGCCGGGCCCGCTTCGTGCACAGTTGTCCGAGTTCCGAGCTCACGATTGAGGAACCCGGCAGGTGGGTCGCTTCTCCTTCGCGCGATTAGGGGCATGCCGCCTCCCAGTGCTCGGATTCGCGCGAAGCGAAACGACGGGCTGTTCAGGCCGTGATCAGCTTGTGGACCGGATTGACTTCCGGCTCTACGTCCGGGGGGCCGTCGTCGCCGGCGACCTCTCGGATTGCAGGGAGCAGCCTCTCCTCGCGGAACCGGTCGAACATCTCGCGAGACTCCCACACCGTGATCACGCGCCATCCCTGCTCGACGGGCCCAGCGATGTGAAGCTCGCATCCCTCGGGAAGCTGGTCGCCGGACATCGCCCTTGCCGAGACCGCCTCGTACATGTCCGCGCTGAGGCCGGGAGCGACGGCCGAGACGACGACTGACATAAGGATCTCCTCTCGTGACGGTGACGCCGGGAACATATTCAACCGCCCGCCGAGGGCGGCGTGCCATCGATCACTGCTCCCCTCGCGTGCGAGCGAGCGCGGCGCCTCCTTCTCGCGCAGAGCGACGGCGAGGGTTGAACACGTCGTTCCCGTCGCCGCCGCCTCGGATGCTAGCTCCCGGCTGGAGCCATGCCGATCTGCTCCATCAGCGCGGCCGAGTCGATCACGCCCCAGTGCTCGGCGGCGAGGTCTGGCACGGCGAGGAGGGTTCGCGCCCAATCGTCGCTACCGAGCGGCTTACTCCCGCAGCCCGGCGGCTTCGAGGGCCTCGGCTCGACTCAGGAAGCCCTCGGCGTATAGATCGATCCCATGAGGTCAAGCTTGGCCGATTGCCATGAGCCAAGGAGCCACCGTTTCAGGACACTCAGTGTTCGGTGCTCGAGACCCGTCGCGGATCACGACGCGCGGACCGGTATCACCCACGGCCTGTAGCCTGGGCTCGTGATGGAGCGGTTTCCCGAGCAGGATCAGCGCAAGTCCCGGCTGGGGGCCCCGCCCGACTCGGACCTGATCGGCATCCCGGTCGTCCTGGGCGTGACTGTGGCCGTTCTTGCCATCCTGGCGGCGTTCTTCTTCATCGGCTGGGTCGGATTGATCGTGCTGGTCGTCGTCTTGGTCGCCGCCCTCGCGATCAGCTATCGCGTCGTGACCGGCGCAGAAAACGAGGACTAGGCTTTCGACCTCAGCGGGCCGGCGCCGCGTACGTGCTGACCCGCGAACATCGCGCCTGCTGGGTCGCTTATGACCGCGGCGCCGGTTTCTCACCCGATTCTCACTCCGGGCGGGCGCTTCTGAGGCGGCGAACCTGAAGTGTGGCCCGGCGTTAGCCCCGGTGTCTTCGTGCTCGGCGGGCGGCGAGACGCTGAAGCCAGACCTTGGCAGGCGAGATGCGGTCACCCTCATCCGCCCGCGACGAACTCGCGCAGCACCACCCCGCCGCCGCCAATCAGCGGGTCGCCGTGCGCGAACAAGAGGTTGTCGAAATCGAGGTCGAGCAGCCGGCGAAGCGACTCGCGCAGCCCAACCCGCACCGCCAAGGGGTCATCGCCCATCAGGAATTCGGGCACGAAGGTAAGCCGGCCGCCGCGCGGGCGCGTGAGGCCGTCGGCGAACGCGATCGCGCCGCCGTCCGCGATCCGGATGTGTAGCGCAGTGTCGTCCGGGCAGATGGCTCCCAGCTGGTGTGCGGTGATCCCTGGCGCCAGCTCCTCCCCGAACGCGAAGCCCTCGACCTTCGGACCGCGCTCGAACTCGTGCAAGCCGGCGTCGCTGCAACGAATCGGGCAGCCGAACGCCTCCGCATAGCGCTCGCTGTGGCGGAGATGGTGGCGGTTGGTGAGGACAATCTGGCCCGGGGTCCCTCGCTGCTCGAACCACTCGAGGCCTTCGCGCGGCACCATCGGGTCGAGGACCACCCGGGCGGGCTCGATGTAGTACGAGTCCACGGGCAGCCTGAT
>JBOGZE010000099.1:0-3028 GCA_050697055.1 Solirubrobacterales bacterium | reverse complement strand
AGGAGCGAGACCCTGTCCGAGACCCCGACGCGACTGAAGGTCGTGATCGCGGCCACCGGATCCGTGGGGGAAAGGATCGCGCCCAGGACCAGCGCCTCGCCGATGCCCAGCCCGGGGATGACCGCGTTCGCGACGAGCGCGACCGCGGCCATCGTCGTCAGCGAGAGGCCGAGCACCAGGCCCGCAATTGGCCATAGCTCGGCCCGCAGCTCCTGGGCGGAGGAGTAGTAGGCGGCCGACTGAAGCAGCGGCGGGAGGAAGACGAGGAGGAAGACCTCCGGAGGGACGTCGATCTCCGTATGCGCCGGAATCAGCCCGATTCCGAGCCCGCCGAGGACGAGCACGATCGGGTAGGGAATCGCGATCGCGTCGGCGATCCACACCAGCACGGCGGCGGCGCCGACCAAGGCAATCAGGAGCTCGATGTCGTTCATGGCCGGCGAGTCTACGATTGCGCCCATGACCGAGCTGACGCCGCCGCTCTCAGCCGAGGATCACGTCGACGGCCCCAGCGGTGCGGAACTGGAGCTGGTCATGTACGGGGACTTCCAGTGTCCCTACTGCACCGCGGCCTACCCGATCGTGAAGCGAGTCCGAGACCAGCTCGGCGGCAGGGTGCTGTTCGGCTTCCGCCACTTTCCGCTTCGCGACATCCATCCCGACGCGCAGCGAGCCGCCGAGGCCTCCGAGGCCGCCGCCGCCCAGGGTGCTTTCTGGGAGATGCACGACACCCTCTACGAAGCCGGTGGGGCCTTCGCTCGTGAAGACCTGATCCGCTACGCCGCCGAGCTTGGCCTCGACACCGAGCGGTTTGCCGCCGAGCTCGACTCCTCGGCCCACGCGCCCCGGGTGCAGCGCGACGTCGACAGCGGCCTCGCCAGCGGGGTTACCGGCACTCCCGGGTTCTTCGTCGCCGGGCGGCTGCACGTGGGCTCCTTCGACGCCGCCTCGCTGACCGCCGCCCTCGAGGCCGCCACCTAGCGGCCCAGTTTGCCGCCGAACTCACCGTGAGATACTGCGGGCCCAAGGCGATCGAGGAGGTCTGATGGCGACCAAGCAGAAGACCGAGGCGGCAAAGAAGCAGTCGGGCGCTGCGAGCGACGGCGCCGGAGCCGGCGAAGACACCCTCAGCGTCACCGACAACCGCACCGGCCAGAGCTACGAGCTCGAGATCACCGACGGGACCATCCGGACGATGGACCTGCGCCAGATCAAGGCCTCCGACGACGACTTCGGCATGATGGGCTACGACCCGGCCTTCACCAACACGGCCTCCTGCCGCTCGGCGATCACCTACATCGACGGCGAGGCGGGGATTCTCGAGCACCGCGGGATCCCGATCGAGCAGCTCTGCGAGAAGTCGAGCTATCTGGAGGTCGCCTACCTGCTGATCTTCGGCGAGCTCCCTACCCAGCCTCAGCTCGACCGCTGGGTCTACGACGTCACCCACCACACCTTTGCCCACGAGGACATCAAGAAGTTCAACGAGGGCTTCCGCCACGATGCCCATCCGATGGGAATGCTGCTCGCCAACGTCGGCGCGCTCTCGACCTTCTATCCGGACGCCAAGGACATCGACGATCCGGAGGAGCGCTACATGGCGGCGATCAGGCTGATCGCCAAGGTGCCGACCCTGGCCGCCTTCGCCTATCGCCACAGCATGGGCCTGCCCTACGTCTATCCCGACAACGAGCTCAGCTACGCCGAGAACTTCCTCTCGATGCTCTTCAAGATGGAGAACACCTTCGAGCCCGATCCGCGCCTGGCCAAGGCCCTCGACGTGCTCTTCATCCTCCACGCCGACCACGAGCAGAACTGCTCGACGAACGCGGTGCGGGCGGTGGGGTCCTCGGGAGTCGATCCCTACTCCGCGGTCGCCGCGGGGGTCGCCGCCCTCTACGGCCCGCTCCACGGCGGCGCCAACGAGGCGGTGCTGCGGATGCTGCGCCGGATCGAGGCCTCCGACAACATCCCGGACTTCCTCGAGGGGGTGAAGAAGCGCGAGGAGAGGCTGATGGGCTTCGGCCACCGGGTCTACAAGAACTACGACCCGCGCGCACGGATCATCAAGAAGCACGTCGAGGAGGTGCTCGAGGCGACCGGCGACAACCCGCTGCTCGACATCGCCACCGAGCTCGAGCAGCGTGCCCTCGACGACGAGTTCTTCACCTCGCGCAAGCTCTACCCCAACGTTGACTTCTACTCGGGGCTGATCTACGAGGCGATGGGCATCCCCACCAGCATGTTCACGGTGATCTTCGCCATCCCCCGGACCTCGGGCTGGCTCGCTCAGTGGATGGAGCAGAACGAGGATCCCGAGCTGAAGATCGCGCGCCCGCGTCAGATCTACACCGGCCACCGCGACGTCGACTACACGCCCGCCGAGGACCGCGAGGGGCCCGAGAAGATCGCCGGCCCGCCCGCCAAGCGGCCTAAGCGGCCCCGCCGCGGAGCGTAGGCCGCCAGGCGCGTAGCCTGCCGCGCGTGAGCTGGAAGGTCACTGTGCGGCATGGGTCTCAGGTGAACCGCGAGAAGTTCGACACCCTCAACCAGGCGCTGGCGGAGGCGCACGAGCGGGTCGACCAAGTGCGGCGCGAGGGCGGGCTGCCGCAGATCAGCGCCTTTCGCGACTACGCGCCCGACCAGCGGGTTCATGCCCGGATCGAGATTTCCGGACCGGGGCTGATCCGCTCTCCGGAGGGAGGCCTCGACGTGATGGGCGACGGATCCGTGGTCACCTACCGCGGGGCGATCCGCAAGCAGCCTCTCGGCGCCACCTCCCTCGACGATGCCTTCGCTCGCCTCCGCGAGGCGCTCGATGGCTGAGAAGGGCAGCGTCGAGGTCGGGCGGCGGGTGCGGCTGCCGACCGGGGCGGAGCGGCCGATCCAGGTCTTCATCAACGGGCTCGAGCAGAAGGAAGGCACCGACTACTCGGTCCACGGCCGCGAGATCGTCTTCTCGCGCCCCCTGGTCAAGGAACAGGTGAGCAGCGGCCGCTGGCTGGCGATGACCCTCGGCCTCTTCGGC
>JBOGZE010000098.1:0-7990 GCA_050697055.1 Solirubrobacterales bacterium | reverse complement strand
GGCCGGTGACCTCCTCGCGTACCCGGGTCGCCTCCTCCTCGCTTGCCTTCATCTCCGCCTCCCCCTGCCAGAGGGAGATGACGACGACCGTCCCGCTCTCGCGGTCAACCAGGAAGACGGTTCCCTTCATCCCCTCGGTCTGCCCGAACTGGGTCGGTAGCACCCGCTTCTTCGATTCAAGAGTCTGCTCGATGTCGTCGGGCGCTGCGCCCTCGTACCGGGTCACGCGAGCGTGCATGTTCTTCTCCTCCTTGGTTGGGGCCTCCGGGCGCTTCGTACTCTATGCCGCCCGCTCACGGCAGCCTCGCCTCCGCCTCGAGCGGTGGAGGGGTGAGCGCCGCGGCGCTGATCACCAGGGCGAAGGCGAGGACGCGAACGATCACCCCGAGCGTCTCGTCGGGCATCGGATCGGAGAAGACGATCGGGCCGGCGGCGATCGTCAGCGTGTTGGCGGCGACGCTGGTGACCGCGATCACCGGCACCGCCGGGCCGAGCTGGAGGCTGCGGGCCGAGACCAGGAGGCCTGCGAACGAGGCGAGCGCGATCAAGGCTGCCAGGGGGCTGAAGACGATCGCTGCCCAGCTCGCCTCGCCGACCTCGCCGCTGAGCGCCTTGATCGCGGTGTCGGAGGCTGCCCAGAGCAGCCCCGCCGAGGCGCCGAAGAGGACGCCGGCGCGAGGCCCCGACCGCCCCGCGATTGCGACCGCGACCCCGGCGGCGACGACGATCGCGACGAAGACCGCAAGCGTCCCTGACTCGTAGTCGGAATGGGCGCTGTCGGCGCTCCCCTCGAGGGTGGCCGCGAGGAAGGCGAGGCCGACGGCCGCGAGCGTCACCCCGATCCACTCGCGGCGGGTGACCCGGTGGGCGAAGAAGCGGTCGGCGACCGCGGTCAGCAGCACAAGGCCGCCGGCGATCGTCGCCTGGACCAGCGAGATCGGCGCCAGCGCGAGCGCACCCACGTGGAAGCCCCAGCCGGCCATCGCAACGACGATCCCGAGCGTGTACCAGCGCGAGCGGAAGAGCATCAGGGTGCTCCAGATCGGCCGGCACCACTCGACGCTGGGCCGCTCGACCGCTCCGCGATGCTTGTAGAGGAAGCCGACGATCGAGGCCAGGGCGGTGGCCACCGCCAGCAGCAGTCCGATCGCGACGCTCGCCGACAAGGGCGCACGAGGCTACAGCCGCACTCAAACTACGCCTGAGGCGCAGCTGAGAGTTGGCGCGGCCGCACCTCTCCATGCCTACAGTTGTTTCGATGGGCGGAGATGTGCCGGCCGAGATGAGGGGCGCCCGCGCGACATTCGCCGCAATCGGTGGCCTCGTCGTCGCTTTGGCGACGGCGACGGCGTCGCCCGCGCTCTCGGCGGCTCCACAGCAGCCGCGGCCCGAGACCGGTCAGGCGATCGTCAGCGTCTCGACCACCGAGCTGCCGATCGGCCGGAGCGCCGCCGCGCGGGAGCGCTGGCGGCTGCTCCGGGATCGCTCCGTCGAGGTCCTGGACAAGGTCGCCGAGCGAAACGACCTTGCCGTCGAAGCGCGTATCCCCGAGATCGGCCAGCTCGTAGTCGACGTGGGCGCGGGGGGTCTACCCGCCCTTCGAGCGAACCTCGCGGACGAACCAAGAGTGGAGTCGGTCCACCCGGACCTCCCGTTCGAGCTCCGCTACCAGCCCAACGACTTCGCCTTCACCCATCTCGACAGCCACGCTCCCAACGGCGACTACGCGCAGTGGAACCTTCTCAAGTCCGGCGGGCCCCGGGCCTGGGACCTGTCGAAGGGGAGCGGGGCGGAGGTTGCGGTGATCGACACCGGTGCCAGTGGCAGTCACCCCGACCTATCTGGCCGGATCGTCGGGACCACCGACCGGGACCCGACGCCAGGTGCGCCCGGGCCGACAGTCGACACGTTCGGCCACGGAACCCACGTGGCCGGGCTTGCCTGCGGCGACTCGGACAACACCTTCGGAATCGCATCGCTCGGCTTCGACTGCAGCCTTTTCATCGCGAAACTCGCAACTCAGAGCCCGTGGAACACCTGCTCGAACGTGGCCAGCGCGATCACCGACGCTGCGGATCGCTTCAGCGACGTGATCAGCATGAGCCTCGGTGGGTGCGATACGTCGCTCAACTCGGCCCTGAACTACGCGCTTTCGCGCGGATCGGTGCTGGTCGCGGCTGGGGCAAACGACCCGACGCCCCCCGTGGGCACCAACTTCCCGGCGCAGTGGGTGCAGCCCGAGGGGACGGGCCCGCAGGTCGGCTTCGACCGCGGCCTGGTCGTCACCTCGGCCAGGTACGACGGAACCCGCTCGGGCTTCGCCCAGATGACGACCGCCGTCTCCGTCGCGGCGTTCGGATCTGCGTCAAACGCGGAGAGTGGCGGACAGCAGGGCATCCTTTCGACCTTCCCGCCCCCGTCGGTCGGCCTCGATTCGGTCGGGGGTCGCACCACCGTCAACGGCGACAACCGTTTCTCCTACCTGGTCGGGACGAGCATGGCGACGCCCCAGGTCGCCGGCCTCGCTGCGCTGATGCGGGCGGTCAGGCCCAGCATCACCGCTCCCAGGGTGGCGCACCTGATCAAACAGACCGCGAGCCACTGCGGCGCCTATCGCGACGGGATCGGCTGGGGAGTGATTCGCGCCGATGAGGCGGTCGAGGCGGCCCTCGACAAGGACGTCGATCCGCCCAGCTCCCGGGTGAGGAGCACCAAGGTGGCCCGTCGATCCGCGGTCGCCGTCGCGGCCGGGTCGGGGGCCAGGATCATCAACCTCCGCCTCAAGCGCAGCGATCCGCCCGGTTCGAACTGCGCCGAGAAGCTGCCGGCCTCGGGCGTGAAGAAGGTCGCGGTCTTCGCCTCCGCCAACGGCGGCGCCTATCGGCGGATCGGGAAGACGACGAAGAAGCGGCTCCGCTTCCACGCCAAGCCCCGTCGCAACTACCGCTTCTACTCGATTGCGGTCGACAAGGCGGGCAACCGCGAGGCTCCCCCCGCCAAGGCGGACGCGAAGCGCTAGGACGCGAAGCTAGGTGGGGAGGTCGGCCGGGGTCGCGATGTCGGCCTGGCCGCCGGCCTCGACCTCCTCGGCCGCTTCGACCAGCTCGGCGAGCGACTGGGAGAGCCCGTCGGCGATCAGGACCACGTCCTCCATCGAGTCGTAGTCGGCGAGGAGCCCGAAGTCGATGCCGCCTTTGTAGCTCATCACCGCGATCGCGAGCGCGTGGTTCTCGGGCAGAAAGGCGACCGGGAAGGCGTCCTCCAGCTCGCGACCGAGCACGTAGAGAGGGATCTGCGGACCGGGCACGTTGGTGACGATCAGGTTGAAGAGCCGGGTCGAGAAGTTGATCCGCGCGGCCTGGGCGAGCAGTGTGGGCGGGGCGAAGTCGTTGAACCGCGAGATCACCTCGGCGCCGAGAGCCTGCTTCGACTCCTTCACCCCGGCCATCGCCGCGCACACAACCCGCAGCCGCTTCACCGGGTCGGCGACGTAGACGGGGAGGGGGGCGCGCATCGCGGCGATCCGGTTGCCGAGGTGGCCCTGGTCGTCCTCGGTCCGGATCGAGACCGGGACCAGGCCCCGCAGCTCCAGGCCCTCGGACCGGATCCCCCGCCGATCGAGCCAGCGCCGGAGCGCCCCGCTGACCACCGCGAGGACGACGTCGTTGACGGTGCCGCCAAGCGCGTCCTTGATCCGCTTGAAGTCGTCGAGCTGGCAGCGCTCCCACATGAACCGCCGGTGGGAGCCGATCTTCAGGTTGAGGGGGACGTCGGGAGCGGGATTGGTGAAGTTCCAGGCGACCTCTCCGAGCGCCTCCGCTGACTCGGCGACCTTGCGGGCGGCCTGCGTCGGGTGGCTCGCTGCACGCAGCGCTCGCCGCGTCAGCGTGAAGGGAACCTCGGCAAGCTCCGCCGCACCCAGAGCGGCGAGCTCGGCCGGGGAAGGGGTTGGTTGGGGCACCCACTCCTCCGGCGGCTCGATCTGCTCGGGGACGGGCTGCATGTCGAACAGGACCGTCCCGATGTCCACCCCGGCGACCCCGTCGACGAGGGCGTGGTGGCTCTTACTGATGATCGCGAAGCGGTTGCGCTCGAGGCCCTGAACCAGCCACAGCTCCCAGAGCGGCTTCGAGCGATCGAGCGCCTGCGAGAACAGGCGTCCGGCGGTGTTCCGCAGCTGCTCCTCGGAGCCGGGAGCCGGGAGCGCCGAGTGGCGCACGTGGTAGCTGGAGTTGAAGGTCGGGTCGTCGACCCAGAACGGCCGGCCCGTCTGGGCCGGGGGCCAGGCGAGCTTCTGGCGGTAGCGCGGCACCAGGTGCAGCCGGCTCTCGACGTGCTCCAGGAAGTCCTCGTAGCGCGGCGGCGGGCCCTCGAAGATCAGCACCGCGCCGATGTGCATGTGCGCGCTATCCGTCTCGTTTGTCAAGAACGAGGCGTCGATCGAGGTCAGCCTGTCGAGATGTCCCTGTTTCACCGTTCGCACCAACCCTACCGCGAGCGCGAGGGCACACGGGTACCCTTTGCCTGAGGTGTCGCCCCCCTCCACTAAACGGGTTGCTCCAAGATCAAAACGGGTTGCTCCTAGCGGAGCACCCTCGCACGACCCTCGCATAAATCCCGCGGGGCCCAGCCGGGTCCTGCTCGCGGCGCCGCGTGGCTACTGCGCGGGCGTCGATCGAGCCGTGGAGACGGTCGAGCACGCGCTCGATCTCCATGGCGAGCCGATCTACGTCCGGAAGGAGATCGTCCACAACAAGCACGTGGTCGAGCAGCTCGAGAGGCGCGGCGCGATCTTCGTCGACGAGACCACCGAGATCCCCGAGGGGGAGATGGTGGTCTTCTCGGCACACGGCGTCGCCCCGAGCGTGCACGAGAGCGCCGCCAGGCGACAGCTGCGGACGATCGACGCCACCTGCCCGCTGGTGACCAAGGTTCACGTCGAGGCGCGCAAGTTCGCCGAGCAGGGCTACACGATCTTTCTGATCGGCCACGAGGGCCACGAGGAGGTCGAGGGGACGATGGGCGAGGCGCCCTCGAACGTCGTCCTCGTCCAGACCGAGGAGGAGGTCGAGACGCTGGAGGCCGACGACCCCGACCGGACCGCCTACATCACCCAGACGACCCTCTCGGTCGACGAGACCGCCTCGATCATTGAGGCGCTCAAGCGGAAGTTCCCGAACATCACCGGGCCGAAGACCGACGACATCTGTTACGCGACAACCAACCGGCAGATGGCGGTCAAGGACCTGGCGCGCGAGTGCGAGCTGGTCCTGGTGATCGGCTCCACCAACTCATCCAACTCGAACCGGCTGGTCGAAGTGGCCCGCGAGCACGGGGCTCGGTCCCGCCTGATCGACAACCACCTGGAGGTGGACGAGTCCTGGCTCGACGGGGTGGAGACGGTGGGGATCACCTCCGGCGCCAGCGCTCCCGAGGAGCTGGTCGACCGCCTGGTCACCTACTTCCGAGACCGTGGCGCCTCCGAAGTCTCCGAGCTGAGGACTGTCGAGGAGGACGTTCGCTTCATGCTCCCGTCGGAGATCCGGCTGGAGCTGGCGGCCACCTCCGGCTGAAGCGCCTCCCTTTACGGGGGCGCGGCGGCGAACTGTACGGAGTAGATGCTCAACTCGGAGGAGGGCTCGAGCTCGAGCGAGTGCCGTTCGGTGCGCTGATGAGCGGTGAGCTCGAAGAGGCCGGGATGGGCGACCGCGATCGGGTCGAGCGAGTCGCCGTCCAGGCGGGCGATGATCTCGCCACTGCCCTCGACCGCGGCGTAGGCTCCGCCCGCCTCGTAGCCGAGCTCGAGTCGCTCGGCTTGCGGCTCCGGCCGCCAGGGCCGCTCCGGGCCTCCGCCCGGGAAGAGTTCCGGCGTCGGCGCTACGACTCTGGCTCCGGGGGCGTCCGAGGGCCGAAGCGGCTCCAGCGGCGGCGGCCACTCGTGCCCGTTCGGGGCGGCCTCCCGGAGGGCCTCGCGGATCGCCTCCTCCGTCGCCAGGTAGTCGCCCTCGCCGAGGTGATACCAGCGAAGCGCCCCGCCGCGGCCCCAGAGGAAGAGCGCGGGCCAGCCGTGCGGCTCATACTCGCGCCAGATCCGCATTCCGGGATCGAGGGCGACGGGCCAGCCGATTCCGAGCCTCGGCAGCGCCTCCGACACCGCGGTGGGCGAGCGGGTAAAGGGAAATCGCGCGGAGTGCACGCCGAGCACGGTCAGCCCCGCCTCCCGGTAGCGCTCCCACCATGCGACCAGGTAGGGGAGGGCGCGAACGCTGTTCAGCTGGGCGAAGTCGAAGAAGTGGACCAGAGCCGGTCCCGCTGCCAGCGCCCGCTCGAACCGGGGAGGCTCGCCGACCCAGTCGGTGCCGGGTGGAAAGGGGGGCGCGGCGATGTCGGCGCGCGGAGGCCGCAAGGGCGCGGAGCATCCCAGGTATGCTCACCGCCGTCCCAATGGCAGCGATCGAGAGAGGTGAACCGGCGTGAGCGGATCGGTGTGGCAGAGGATCGAAGAGAGTCGGGCGCGGCACAACGTGCTCGAGCACCCCTTCTACGTGCGCTGGTCCGCCGGTGAACTCAGCGCCGAGGAGCTCGCCCGCTACGCGGGTCAGTACCGCCATGCCACCGAGGCGATCGCCAAGCTCTGCGCCGACGCCGCCGAGGCCGCTCCCTCCGCCCACCGGAGCGAGATCGAGGGCCACGCGGACGAGGAGCAGGCCCACATCAAGCTGTGGGACGACTTCGTTGCGGCTGCCGGCGGCGAGATCGGCGCCGAGCCGACTCCCGAGACGGCCGACTGCGTCCGGGTTTGGACCGAGCCGAACGGGTACCTCCCCGCGCTGGCGCGGCTGTACGCGATCGAGAGCGGACAACCTGAGATCTCGCGGATCAAGCGCGAGGGGCTGGCGCAGTTCTACGGGATCGACGGCGGGCCGGGGAGCGAGTACTTCGAGGTCCATGAGCACAGCGACGGTGCCCACGCGGAGGAGTCGAGGCGACTGATCTCCGAGGAGATGGACTCCGCCGACGAGGACGCGATCGCCGAGGCGGCCGAGTCCGCCTTCCGCGCCAACTGGCATCTGCTCGACGGCGTCAGCTGAATCCGGCCGGGGCGGCGTGAGGGCTCGCGACCGCGCCATCGGGATCGTTCTCGGGATCCTGCTTGGGCTGGCGGTGATCATTCTCTTCCTCTTCCTCGGTAGCCGCAGCACGATCGACACGCCCGACATCTCGGGGAGCCCGGCGCAGGAGCAGACGACCACGGCCACCACACCGAACCCTGCCGGACCTTGATGCGGGCCTAAGCCGGATCTGATTCCGTTCGCCGGGTAACCGGCGCCTATGCGCGGGCCGGCGGGCCATAACCAAGGAGGCTTTCGGATGCAATCAACGACTGCGAGGATCGGTCTGCTGGCGGCGCTGGTCGCCGTCGCGGTGGTCCTCTTCATCGTCCTAAGCGGGGACGACGATAACGACGGTGAGACGACGACCACCACGGCTCAGACGACGACCGAGGCCGGCGGCCAGCCCGCGGGCCCGCCGGTGATTACCGTCCGTGGCGGGAAGCCGGTGGGCGGCGTCCAGGACCTCAGTTTCAACAAGGGCGACCGGGTTCAATTCGAAGTTCGGCTCGACCAGCCGGCGGAGGAGGTGCACGTCCACGGCTACGAGATCGAGGAGCCGGCGGCCACAAGCCCGGTCAGATTCAATTTCGCCGCCGATATCGATGGCGTCTTCGAGGTCGAGGTGCACGAGGAGGGCGGGGGCGATGTCCAGATCGCCGAGCTGACGGTCAACCCGTAGCTCGGGATGATCTCGCGCACCCAGAAGATGGCGGCGGCGCCTTTTGTGGCCGCCGGATTTCTCGTGGCAGTTCTTTTTGCCGCGGGGTCAATCGCCGTCCTCGCTTTCCCCGAGGTCGCCTCGGCTCATGCCCTGGTCGGTCGCAAGGACCTTCCGGTCCCCGCCTGGCTCTTCGCCTGGGGGGCGTCGCTGGTCC
>JBOGZE010000097.1:0-1861 GCA_050697055.1 Solirubrobacterales bacterium | reverse complement strand
GTGTACGCGGAAGCGCTCTTCCTGGTGCTGCTGCTCGGCTTCCTCCTGGCCCTGAACGACCGGCGCTGGCCCCTCGCCTCGATTCTCGCCGGCCTTGCGGCGATTACCCGCCCACCCGGCCTGGTCGTGCTCCTTGCCCTGCCCGTCGGCATCGGCGTTGCCTGGCGCCGCTCGGGTGAGCTACCGCGACGCGCCCTCGCCTGGGCGCCCGTCGCGCTCGTTCCCTTCGGACTCCTTCTTTGCTACTCGCAGTGGCGAGTGGGCGACGCGCTCGTCGCCTTCCACAACCGCGAGACCTATTGGCCCAACGTCGAATTTCGCAGCCCGCTCGAGATCCCGTACAGCGGTGACTGGTGGATCCTGGCGCTGATCTACATTGGCATCGCCGCCCTCCTCGGCGCCTGCGCCTTCGCCGCCTGGGATCTGGTGGCGCGGCGGCGGCTCGAAGCCTTGCCCGTCTACGCCTTCAGCTTCGCCCTGGCGGTCATTTACCTCACCTACAGCGAGCTGAACCCGATCCTTCGTTACCTTGTCTCCTTTCTGCCCCTCTACTGGGCGGCGGCGAGCGTCGCCGTCTCGCGCCATGCCTTCACCATCCTCGCCTGCGGCTCGGCGGCGATCGCAGCGGTGGTGACGGGAGTGTTTGCGACCTGGGGACCGCTCTACTGATGGGATGCGGCGCTGGCGACTCGGCCAGACACAGGGGATAGATTCCGACTGGTGCGAATCGGCGTTCTCACAGGTGGCGGTGACTGCCCCGGCCTCAACGCGGTGATCCGGGCGATCGTGCGCAAGGGAGTCGCCGAGTACGGGCACGAGTTCGTCGGCTACCGGGACGGCTGGCGGGGACCGCTTGAGCGGGACAGCCGGCCGCTGGGAGTACCCGAGGTGCGGGGGATCCTGCCGCGCGGCGGGACGATCCTGGGCTCTTCCCGGACCAACCCCTTCAGGGAGGACGGTGGGGCCGGGCGGCTCGCCGAGAACCTGAAGACGGATGAGGTCGACGGCCTGATCGCGATCGGCGGCGAGGACACCCTCGGGGCTGCCGCCCAGCTGCACGAAGAGGGGGTGAACGTGGTCGGCATCCCGAAGACGATCGACAACGACCTCGGCGCGACCGACTACACCTTCGGCTTCGACACCGCGGTAAACATCGCGATGGCAGCGATCGACCGCCTCCACACCACCGCCGAGAGCCACAAGCGCACCCTGATCGTCGAGGTGATGGGCCGTCACGCGGGCTGGATCGCCTTCCACGCCGGGGTCGCCGGCGGCGCCAACGTCATCCTCATCCCCGAGCTCGAGTTCGACCTCGGGAAGGTCTGCGACTACATCCGGCGCCGCTTCGAGAGCCAGTACTCGCCGATCCTCGTCGTCGCCGAGGGTGCGCAGCCGAAGGGGGGCATGCCCAAGGCCCTCCAGGCGGATACCGACGCCTTCGGCCACGTCCGTCTCGGCGGGATCGCCCACTGGCTGGAGGGCGAGATCGAGGAGCGCACCGGGAGCGAGGCGCGGGCGACGGTGCTCGGACATGTGCAGCGCGGCGGCACCCCGACCGCCTTTGACCGGGTGCTTGCGACCCGCTTCGGCCTCCACGCGATCGACGCCGTCAACGAAGGGCGCTGGGGGATGATGACCGCGCTCCGCAGCACCAACATCGAGCTGGTGGAGCTGAAGGAGGCGACCGCCGAGCTGAAGACGGTGCCAGAGTCGCTCTACCGCGAGGCGGAGGTGTTCTTCGGTTAAGGGCTCAGGGCGGAGCGCTCTCAGGGCTCTGGCGGTAGCACTCGCGGCACTCGCCCTCGGCGGCTGCGCCGCATCCGAAGGCGGCGACGTCGACGGCCCGGTGAGGGTCTACGTC
>JBOGZE010000096.1:0-5272 GCA_050697055.1 Solirubrobacterales bacterium | reverse complement strand
CTCGCCTGAGGTCAACGCCGCCGCGGAGATCGCGGCGACGTCGAAGGGGGTCGATCGTCGCCACGGGGACGTCGGGGAAGGCGTCGCCCGCTGGCTCCCGCAGCTCCAGGCCGGCGACGTCGTCCGCTTCGATCGGTCCGAGTCCTGGCGGATCAGGGCGCGGACCGGCTCGCCGGCGCCCGCGAGCGCGCGGACCAGCTCTCCACCCACGTTGCCGGTGGCGCCGGTCACCAGGAACATGCTTTCCAGGCTAATCGGTGCGCCTTCTGATCTGAGCGGGCTCCGTTCACCAGGTGCTCGACATTGCTGCTGGGCGGGTGTAGCCTCGTTGTGCTCCTCGGCTCGCCCACCAAGGAGGGCGAGATGCATTACCCGCTTCGGTCCGAGGCAGACGCCTTTCGACTTGTGGTGATTGTCGGACTTGGGGCAGCCGCGGTGTTCGCGTTGGCGCTGCTCACCCACCCCGCCGTCGGGGCCATCCTGGCTGCGGCGCTGCTGGGACTTGGGGCGGGCTTCGCGTGGCGCAGCGCCCGCGGCAGCGAGCCACGACTGATCGACATCGCGGCTGCGCTCGACGACGGGCGCCACCGGATTCTCGTCGTGGCCAACCAGACCGTCGGCGGGCGCGCGCTGCTGGATGAGATCAGCAACCGCGCCAGGGGGCGCGATTGCGAGATCCTCGTCGTCACCCCGGCGCTGACGGTGTCCCAACTCCAGCATTGGACCTCCGACGTGGACGAGGCTCTGTCCGAGGCCGACCGGCGCCGCGAGCGGTCGGTTACGGCCATCGCGGCGGCGGGCTTCCGGGTCAGTGGGGAGGTCGGTGACCCCGACCCCAATGCCGCGATCGAGAGCGCGCTCCTGCGCTTTCCCGCCGACGAGTTGATCATCTCCACCCATCCACCCGAGCGCTCCCGGTGGCTCGAGCGCGGTGTCGTCGAGCGCGCGCGGCGCGATATCGACCGGCCGATTACCCACGTGATCGTCGACCTCGAGGCCGAAAAGGAGCAGGCAGGCAGCGCCGCCTGAACGCCGCCGGGAGTGCCCCGGACGCCACGGGGCAAGCCACGCCGTTACTTCGGGCCTAGGTCTCGTCCGGGCCCAGCTGCTGGGTCTCGAGCACTCCGAGGAGCTCGCCGACCCGGCAAACCAGCAGGCGCTCCTCGTCGATCTCCACCCACACTCCCGCCGCGGCGGGGAAGACCACGTGGTCGCCCGGCTCCACCGGCATCTCGACATCGGCCTGCCCCCACCAGTCGAGGCCCGGCCCCACCGCCAGGACGATTCCCTGCTGAGGGGGCGGCTCGTCGGTGCCGGCGGGGACAACCAGCCCCGAGCGGCGCACCCGATCCTGGTCCAGCTCCTTCACCACGACCTGGTCGAAGAGCGGGCGCAACTGGTGGCGGACCGTCTCCAGCGGCTCTCGTCTCGATCGGGTGCTCACATCAAGGATTTTGACAAGGTGCGCCCGTGAACCAGCGTCCCCGCAACCCGCTTCGCAGCGAAGCGGACATGTTCCGGGTGCTGCTGATGTTCGTGGTCGCGGGCGCCGCGGTGATCGCGGTGGCCGTGCTGGTCAGCTCGCTCGCCGGTGCGCTGCTCGCGCTGGTTCTCCTCGTGATCGGGCTCTGGCGCGCCTGGGGTCTGCTGCAGGAGTGGCGACGCTACGGCTCCGATCCGGCGGAGCGCTAGTTACTGCCCGCCGCCGGCGCCCCCACCACCGCCACCACCACCGACCGCTTCGGTCAGGAACTGGACCAGCTGCTGCAGCTGGGGAGGGGTCAGGGTGGTGCCGTAGGTCTGGGGCATCACTCCGGAGGGGAAGCCGGTGGCGATTTGCGATTCGGGGTCGGTGATCGATTGCGAGATCTGGGCCGGGCTCTGTCCCGGGAGGACCTGATCGAGGTTGGGGCCGATCGTGCCCGTGGTACCCGCCTGGCCGAGGGTGTGGCAGCCGCCGCAGTTGGTGGCGAAGAACTCCGGAGCGACGAACTCGGGCGGCTCGATCCCGGGCACCCCGGCGACGCTCGCAACGTAGGCGGCGACGTCCCTGAGATCGTCCCCCTCGACCAGGTTCGCCGGCATGTAGATGTCGGTCTGCTCCGGGCTCGCGGGCCGCGGGTTCTCGATCTGGGTCTCGACCACGCCCTCGATCGTGTCCTGGTCCATGCCGCTCGACCGTGACCCTGCGAACGCGGCGTCCAGATTCGGCCCGACGGTCGCGGTGGTGCCGGCGCCGGTCAGGGTGTGGCAGGTACCGCACTTCTGGGTGAAGAGCTGCTCCCCGTTGTCGAGGTCGGCGTTCTCCTGGAGATCGCAGCCGGTCATCCCGGCGAGGGCTGCCAGGGCGACAGCGGCACCGAGCAGCCGACTGGCCCGCCAGGTCTGTCTGACCCGCCAATGGTCCCTGGGACGCCGCATGCGGAGCGGAATCCTATATGTCGTCCACGGCGTCACAGATTCTCCACCCGAGCTCTCGGCCGTCGGTTAAGCTTGCGCCGAAGGTCACTAGTAGGACGCGACGGAGGAGTTTGGTGGAGGTTCGCGAGGGGATGTCGAGCGTGGTTCTGGCGTTGGGCCCAGGCCACACCCTGCGTGAGGCTGCCACGAAGATGACCGAGAAGGGGACCGGTGCCGCCCTCGTCTTCGACGACGAGTCTCCGGCGCCCCGGATCATCACCGAGCGCGATGTCCTCAATGCGGTCGGCACCGGCATGGACCCCGACGCCGAGAAGGTCGCCGATCACATGAGCGAGAGCGTGATCTCGGCCGCTCCCGAGTGGAGTCTCGAGCAGGCAGCCGACGAGATGGTCGCCCGCGGGATCCGCCACCTGGTCGTGGTCGACCACGGCGAGCTGGTCGGGGTGCTCTCGATGCGCGACATCGTCCGCTGCTGGACGACCGCCGGGGCGACCTCGTCGATGTCGCCCCCCTAGGGCCGCTCCCTCAATCCTCGAGACTGGCCCAACTCTGGATCAGGGTGAAGGTCGTTCCCCACCTGCCCGGGTCGGCCAATTCGGTCTCGGCCTCGCGGCGTAGCGAGGCGAGCTCATCTGAGCTCACGATCTCCAACAGCCGCGACTCGAGCGCGACGCTGAACTGAAGCGGCATACGCAAATAGGGGTGGCCGGGCTTCAACGCAATCACGTGTGCGTCGATCTCTGGCTCGTCGATGCCGATCTGACGAAACATCGCCGGGAGCTCGCGGCCGGCCTCGCCGCCCAGGATGGCGAAGATCTGGAGGATCAGCTGGATTAGCCGCTCGGCCGAGGGAGCAGGAGGATTGAAGTGCCAGGAGCTCAGGTCCCACTCCTCCACAACCAGCGAGCCACCGGGCTTCACCAGCTGCCGGTGCGAGGCCACCTGCTCAGGGCCACGCCCGAGCGGGGCAATCTGGTACCGGGCATGGACGAGATCGAAGCTTTGCGGCTCCAGCTTGCTCTCGAACAGATCATCAACAACGAGTTGGACGTTGGAGATTCCTTCTGCCTCGAGAAATGAACGAGCGGCATCCAGCAGGCTCTCGTCTATGTCCGTGCCCACAACCTGGCCGGAGGGGCCGGTCCACTCGCTGAGGATGCGAAGCCAGCCCAGGGCACCGCAACCGACATCCAAGGCCCGTTCGCCCGATCCGCCGCCGAGCTTCGAAAGCAGCTGCCGGCCGGTGGGCTCCCAGACATGCGACTGCAGCCGCAGCCGCTCGAGCTCCGACGGCTGGTTGCCGAGCAGGTAGTCCTCCTGCGACATCGCGGGCGCAGTATCTCGCCTCGGGCCCGCGCGGGCCGCAAGGGTTCCCGGGCGCGTCGGCCCCAGCTACTCGGGGGGCGGAGCGACCGAGAGCGGGATCGGAGCGGTGTCCGGGCGCTGCTCGATCGGCATCCGTGCGATCTCGTGCTTGTTGATCCGAAGCCAGGCGATCAGCGAGATCAGCGCGAGCAGTGCGCCGGCGGCCGAGTACGGCCACCAGGCGTAGAGCCCGACAACCACCGCGGCGATCCCGATCGCGACCAGCGCCGGCAGCGCCGAAGGGGCAGCCATGAAGATCAACTCGGTTGGCTTCCGCTGCTCGCTCATGCGATGTAGAGCACGGTGACGTAGAAGGCGAGCCCAAATACGAAGGCGGCGATGCTCGCGGTCACCATCCCGGCCCGGATGTTCGCCCTGGCGCGATTGCGGTCCACGGCCGGAACCCTACCTACAGCGCCCGGTCGAGCGCCATCGCGGCGAAGAGCAGCGCAAGGTAGGCGAGCGAGCTGAGGTAGAGGCGGCGCGCGGCGGCCCGCGATGGACGCGCCACCAGGGCCAGCGCCAGGGCCGCGAAGCCCGCCCCCAGCACCAGCGCCGAGACCAGGTAGAGAGTCCCGAAGAGCCCGGTGAGCACCGGCCCGACCGTGACGCAGGCGAGCAGCGCCGAGTAGGCGAGGATCTGGCGGCGGGTCGAGCCCTCGCCACGGACCACCGGCAGCATCGGCACCCCGGTGCGCGCGTAGTCATCGGCGATTAACAGCGACAGCGCCCAGAAGTGCGGCGGCGTCCAGAAGAAGACGATCGCGAACGGCCACAGCGCCTGGGCGGAGAGCTCGCCGGTGGCCGCCGCCCAGCCGACCAGCGGCGGCACCGCGCCGGCGGCGCCCCCGAGGACGATGTTCTGCGGCGTCCGCGGCTTCAGCCAGAGCGTGTAGACGAAGACGTAGCCGAGCAGGCCGGCGGCGGCCAGCGCCGCGGTCAGGCCGTTGACCGTGATCGTCAGCTGTACCACGGCGGTGATGCCGAGAGCGACGCCGAAGGCGAGCCCCCGAGCGGGACTGATCCTGCCGCTGGCAAGCGGCCGCTCGCTGGTCCGCTCCATGCGGGCGTCGCGCTCGCGCTCGATGTAGTGGTTGATCGCGCCGGCGCCGCCGGCCGCCAGGTAGCCCCCGAGCATCGTCCAGAGGATCACCGACAGCGCCGGGCCGGAGGGGTCGGCGACGAACATCGTCGCCACCGCGGTCAGCAGCAGCAGCGAGATGATCCGCGGCTTGGTCAGGCTGACGTAGTCGTTGGCGGTGGCGATCGCGGTCCGCATCACCCGCTCGCGGTGGCAGGCCGCCGGGTCGCCGTTCCCACTGGTCGCGGGGGGATCGATCGCCCGGTGGCCGCGGCCGATCCGGCCCTGCTTCAGTGCGCTGCTCTTCAGCTCCATCAGGCCGCCACCGTCGAGGCCTCGGCTCGCGGCGCCCGCGAGCCCTCGGGAACGGTCGCAGGAGCCCAGGCGAGCCGGAAGGCGATCAGC
>JBOGZE010000095.1:0-2682 GCA_050697055.1 Solirubrobacterales bacterium | reverse complement strand
GTTGAGGTCGCCGTGGGCGGTGAGCGCCGCCAGGTACCAGGTGAGCTCGGTGTGCTCGCGGACGTCGGACTGACGGAAGAGGATGCAGCGCTCGGGGTCGAGCCCGGCGGCAAGCAGGATCGCGGTGGTGTCGTAGAGGTTGGAGCGGAGCTCCACGGGGTCCCAGGCGACGGGGATCGCGTGGAGGTCGACGATGCAGTAGATCGCCGGATCGCCCCGGTCCTGGCCCTCGACGTACTGGCGGATCGCCCCGATGTAGTTGCCGAGGTGCTTGCGCCCGGTTGGCTGGATGCCGCTGAAGATGCGCATGGAGCGCGGAGCCTAGATGAGCGCTCAAGCGCCGACCGGCTCGGCTTCGGGCTCGCGCTCGCGGCCACCGGCCCCGCCCAAATGATCGGGGCAGTGGGCGCACTCGCCGGCGGGCGCGGCGCCTGGCGCCTCGTAGGCGGTCTCCCTGCTGGGGTTCCGAATCCCGAACCCGGCGATGATCCCGCCGATGATCATCAGGCCGGCGCCGACGCCGATCCCGAGGTGGAAGCCGTCCTCGGCGGCGACGGTCGCCGCCGAGTCGATCTGATCAGCCTCGGGCGGTGGCAGCTCGCCGGTGTCGGGCGCCGGCAGCGGGTCGGCCTTGGCTTCGTCGACCGCCGCCTGCCCCTGGGCGGACAGCGCCGCGCCCTCGAGCTCACTGTCGATCTTGCTCCCGAACTGACCCGAGATCAGAGCTCCGAGGACGGCGATCGCGAGCAGGCCGGCGACCCTCGAGACGCCGTTGTTGATCCCCGAAGCGACGCCAACGTGGCGCTCCTCGACCGAGTTGAGCGCGGTCGCCGTCAGCGGCGCCACCGTCGCCGAAAGGCCGAGCCCGAACAGGAGCAGGCCGGGCAGCACCTCGGTCGCGTAGTCCGAGCCGGCTCCGACCCGGAGCAGCAACAGCAGACCGGACCCGGCGACGATCGGCCCAATCGACATCGGCAGCCTCGGTCCGGTACCCGAGGCGAACTTCCCGAAACGCGGCGAGAGCACGAACAGCAACAGCGAGACGGGGGTAGTCGCGAGGCCGGCCTGGATCGGCGAGTAGCCCGCCGTCTGCTGGAGGAAGAGGGTGACGTAGAAGAGTGCCCCGATCAGCCCCGCGTAGACGATCAACGTCTCGATGTTGGTGACCGCGAAGTTGCGGATCTTGAACAGGGTCAGGTCGAGGACGGGATGCGACATCCGCGATTCCCAGAGGAGGAAGAGCGTGAACAGTCCGATCCCGGCGATCAGCGGCACGTACACGACCGGATCGCCCCAGCCGTGGGTCGGCTGCTGAATCAGCGCGTAGACCGGGCCGCCCAGCCCAGCGGCCGACATCCCGATCCCCAGCCAGTCGATCCTCCGGTCCGCTTGCGGGTCGGAGCTCTCCTGCACGGCCTCCCATGCGACCAGCAGGGTCAGCGCGATCAGCGGCACGTTGACCCAGAAGATCGCGCGCCAGGAGATCGCCTCGACCAGCAGCCCGCCGCCGGCGGGACCGATCACCGTGGCGATCCCGCTCCACGCCGTCCAGGTGCCGACGGCCTTGCCTCGCGCCTCGCCATCGAAGGTCGCCGCGAGGATCGCCAGCGAACCCGGGACCAGGAGGGCGCCGGCGAAGCCCTGGAGGGCGCGGCCCGCGATCAGCACCTCGGTGGTGGGCGCGAGGCCGCATAGGATCGAGGTGACCCCGAAGCCAACGAGCCCGATCATGAACAGGCGGCGGCGACCGAACTGGTCGCCGAGCGAGCCACCCACCAGCAGCAGCGAGACCAGCGCCAGCAGGTAGGCCTCGACCACCCACTGCTGGTCGGCGAGCCCCGCGCCGAGGTCGTCCGAGAGGGACGGCAGGGCGACGTTGACCACGGTCGAGTCGAGGAAGACGATCGTCGACCCCAAGATCGTCGCGACCAGCGTCAGTGTGAGACGGCGGCGGTCCGACAAGGCCGGCCGAGTCTACGTAGCAGCGCCGCTCGGCAAGCGGGCCTAGGGCTGCGGCGGCTCGCGCAGCTGCTGGGCCGGGGTGAAGAAGTTGCGCCGAGCGAGGGTGGTGGCCATGAGGGCGGCGATCGAGACCGAGCCGAGCAGGACGTAGAGGAGGATCAGCTGGAGGCGGACGGCGTCGGTGGGATCGGCCCCCGCCAGCAGCATCCCCACCATCGTCCCCGGGAAGAAGATCAGCCCGGTCGTCTTCGTCGAGTCGATCAGGGTGATCATCCCCGAGCGGAGGCTGCGCCGGACCAGCGGCGCGACCGCCTGCGACGAGCTCGCCCCGAGCGCCAGGGTCGCCTCGATCTGGCGGGCCTGGTCGCTGACGTCCTCGCCGAGCCGGTTGAGCGCGACCGCCGCCGCTGTCATCGAGTTCCCGACCACCATCCCTCCGACGGGGACCAGGAATCGCGGCTCCGGCTCGATGATCCCGAGGGCGACCACCAGCCCCAGGGTGGCGGCGGCGGCCACCGAAAGCGCCCCGAGCAACGGCCAGAAGACGTCGGGGACCTGCTGGGCGCGGTGGCTTGCGGTGAACGCGCCGAAGATCACCATCACCGCGATCAGCGCGACCACCAGGCCGATGTCGTCCTCCTCGAAGATGATGTCGATGACGAAGCCGATCGCGGTCAGCTGGACGAAGGAGCGGGCGACGGCGACGCCGACGTCCTCCTC
>JBOGZE010000094.1:0-8202 GCA_050697055.1 Solirubrobacterales bacterium | reverse complement strand
CCTGTGCGCGACTCACGTGTGGCCGCGCCATCGGCCGTCTGCTCTCTGTGGCACTTTCCCGCGGGTTTCCCCGGGTGGGCGTTACCCACCGCCCTCGCCCTTTGGTGTCCGGACTTTCCTCGAAGGCTCCTTTCGTTGCCTCCGCGACTGCCTAACTCGCAAAGTCCATGGTACCCCCGAGGCGCGGTTCCGCCGAACCCTTTGCTGCGCGAGCTGCAGTCAGGAGAGACTCGAGCCGCAGGTGGCACAGCCACCGGGCTCGAGCTCTCCACTGCAGACTGGACAGTCGGCGCGTCCATCGCGACGCAAGGCCTCCCAGGCGCCGAGGACGACGTCCTCGAGCGTCACCTCCGATGGCTCGAACAATCGCTGCGCGCTGCCCCGCTCCTGCGGCCGCCGGATGACGGCCGCGGCCTCGGTCGCGACAGCGCTCACGAGACCCTCCGAAAGACGCCGACGACGTGACCGAGGATCCGGACGTCGCGGCTGCGATGTGGCTTCATGCTCTTGTTCTCCGGCTGCAGCCGGATGTGGTCCTTCTCCTTGAAGTAGCGCTTCACCGTCGCCTCGTCGCCGAGGAGGGCGACGACGATCTCCCCGTTGCGCGCGGTGTCCGAGGGCCGGACGACGACGAAGTCCCCCTCGAGGATCCCGGCGTCCTTCATGCTCTCGCCGCGTACCCGGAGAATGCAGTCGCCGTCCTCGTCGCCGATCGCTGAGGGGATCTGCATGTAGTCCTCGATGTTCTCCTCCGCCAGCAGCGGCTCGCCGGCCGCCACCTGGCCGACCAGCGGCAGGCCCGACGGCTTGATCGCGCGCTTGGCGCGCTCGACCAGGACCTCGATCGCGCGCGGCTTGGAGGGGTCGCGCTTCAGCACCCCGATGCTCTCCAGCTTCGCCAGGTGCGCGTGAACGGTTGAGGACGAATGCAGTCCGACCGCCTTGCCAATCTCACGGACGGTCGGCGGGTAGCCGTGCCGGGTCAGGTAGCGGCTGATGTAGTCGAAGATCTCCCGCTGGCGCTTGGTCAGGTCCATGCCTGTTCTTCCTCCCGGTCGGCTCTCAGTCGGCGATGTAGTTGGGCGAACACACGTTCGTGAGAGTAGCGCGCCCAGCGGACGGTTTCAAGGCGCCCGCCGGCCCGGGCGGGGAATTTCAGGCTGCGACTAGAATCACGCTCCTAGGCGCCTGTGGCGGAACTGGTAGACGCGCAAGGTTGAGGGCCTTGTGGCCCGCAAGGGCCGTGGAGGTTCGACTCCTCTCAGGCGCATCAAGAACCCGCTGGAAATCAGCGGGTTCTTTGCGTTCGGTCCGCTTGGCAATCGGGTCGGCCTCCGCCGCCGTGGTACCAATGAGGTACCAATTTCTTCCCGAACCTGCAGGTCCTCGGGGGTTGTCGACGGGACGGGACAGAGCGGCCGCGACTGCTTTTCGGACGAAGCGGAACCGCTCGCGCCGGAGTCCCGGCGACCCCTCGCACGCGAAAGCGCAACTCCGACCGTGACGGTGGCCGGCGGCGATCTGCATCTGGTCCGTCCCGCAGCGATTTGGTGCAATCTCACCGCCCTGAGATGAGCGCGATCACCCACCTCTTCGCCGGTGTCCCGGTATCCGATCTCGACGCCAGCATCGATTGGTACACCCGGTTCTTCGGGCGACCCCCAGACAGTCGCGTCGGGGAAGAGATTCTCTGGGAGATCGACGAGCGCGCCTGGCTCTTCATCGAGCCGAACGCGGCGCGGGCGGGCGCGGGCCGGATCACCCTCTCCGTCGCTGGGCTCGACGCGCTCCTCGAGCGCCTCGCTGCCCAGCGCATCGAGCACGAACCGATCGAGACCTACTCGAACGGTGTCCGCCACGTGAACGTCCCCAATCCGGATGGGAACGCGATCGCGTTCGCCGAGCCGCCCGACGCCGCGAGCGCGTCACCTCGATCGGCCGACCGGGGCTTCGTCATAGATGGCTGAGACGCTGCGCTGCCTCCTTCAGACGAACGCAGCACGCGGCGCGCGGCTGGGGACGTCGGCTGCCGCGTTGCATGCAGGGGGAGCCTTGGCTTCTGCGGCACCACTGTCGCTTCGCGCGACGACCAGGAGCGGCAGCGACCTCCTCTCGATACAGAGCAGCATCTTTGCGAGGCGGCAGACCGCGTTGCCGTCGTCGCATTTCAGCGGCCGACCTGGCTACGACCGATGGCGCGACACAGGGCGCGATCGACACGCGCTTCACCTACGGTGCGCTCGTCGCCAACGGGGCCGGCAACGCGAGCGCCAAGGGCAAGTCGGCCACCTTCAACTGGGGCACCGACGAGTAATACGTGAACATCCACAACCCGGCGACCGGCGCCCCGATCGCCTGCGGGGTGCTCACGCGCAAGGCCTCCGAGGCCAACCCCAAGGGCAAGGCGAAGGGTCACGAGCACAAGTCGTAAGCCGGCGGCAACAACCGGAGGACAGCGAAAGGGCGGGCCGGCGGGCTCCGCCCTCGCTATGGCGAGCCCCGCCTCAGGGCGCCTGCGATCAGGCTCGGAGCGGCCACAGGAGCTCCGGCCGGGGCGTCTGAGGGCATGAAAGGCAACGGCGGGCCGACCCTGCGCTGAGCGCAGTGCGGACTTAGACTGCGCCAGACCGACCGATGGCCGACAGACAGACGACGATCAGTTTCGCCAACGGCAACGAGCTCCAGGTCAAGCCTTCGCCGGACGATATAGCGGCCGCGATCGAGAAGGCCGAGGGCGAGTTGATCCGTGTCCTCGACAGCGAGGACTACGCGGTCTGGATCAACCCCGAGCACATCGTCAGCGTCACATCGCATGACATTCAGCGTCACATCGCACGACAGTAAGCGCGTCAGCGCCCGAGTCCGGCCGGGACGAGCGGCGGCGCCGCGAAGATCGACCGCTTCCGCTTGAGCTATCAGCGCGTGCGCGCCCGCCGCGGCTACCAGGTCGCGATCGTCGCCACCGCTCGCAAGCTCGCCTCCCTGCTCTGGTGTCCGCTCACCCGAGGGGAGGACTACGCCTACGCGCAGCCGTCTTTGACCCGCAAGAAGCTCCGGCTCGAGCATGCGGCCGGGGGTTACGTCAGTTCGCCGGCCTCATCAGGACCAGCTGGCCGTCCTCGACCGCCTTCGGCGCCGGCGCCGCCGTCGGGCTGTGCGCCTGGACGTCGAAGATCCAGGTGTCGGCGCCAAACAGCGAGGAGACATCGATGATCCCGCTCGTCTCCCAGGTGCCCGGGTCGATCGCGGTGTCGTCCCGGCCGGGGGGGTTAAGCTCTGCGATGCGCTCGCCGGTGAACCCGTCCTCGAGGTCGAACCGCCAAACGCTGCCGTCACGGCCCTTCTCATCCATGACCCGACGGCCGCTGTCGGTGCCGTCCTCGTTGATCATCAGGTAGTCGCCGCTGGTGTCGACGTTGTCGGGGCTGATCGCGATGTCGCGGCCCGTGGTGACGATCTCGTCGGCGTTGAATACCACCGACAGCTCCGCAGGCTGGGGGGCGTTTCCGGGGTTGATTTCGAGGTGGTACAGGCGGCCGAGCCGGTTGGCGGCTGCGTCGCCGGTCGTCACGAAGTAGAAGTCGCTCGGTGAGGTCTTGCTGGAGGCGCCGTCCTCGATTCGGACGAAGGCGAACGCTCCCGCCGCGTCTGAGGCGGCCTCGAGCTGGGCGTCGGTCATGCCGGCCGCGTCCGGGATCTTGACCCAGCGGCCGTCCGCCCTGCCCTCCGCGAAGTCGGCCTCTGTCGAGTGGCCCTGTAGGACGAGCACGTAGAGGCTGCCGTTGTCGAGCCCGTTGCGGCGAAGCACCGAGGCGGATCCGGGGTCCTTGCGGCCGACGTACAGGTAGAGCTGGGACTCAGGGCGCCCCCGGTCGCCGGAGACGTCCTCGAGCGGGAAGACGACCGTATCCCTGCCCGTCCTCGGCACCACGACCTCGTTCTCCTTCTGGAACCGCCCCAGCCTCGGCAGGGTATGGAGCTCGTGGTCGAAGATGGCGACGGACTGACCGCCGCGGCCGTCGAAGGTCTCTGCGCCGCTCGCCTCCTCGCCGGCGAGGTAGATCGGCCGATCGAAGCCCACCCGCTCGTCCGCAAGGAACCCCGAGCAGAAGTAGGAGAACGCGGCGGTCGAGTTAGAGGCGGCGGCCGCCGGGCCGAGGCGGGCGTCCTCGGCGTAGACCGTGTCGTACGCCCGCTCGCCGGAGAGCACGGAGCCGTCGGAGGCGAGCCTGTACTTCGATACGAAGGCGCCGCGGTCGAGCGGGCCGCCGACGTTCGGCTCCGAGGTCTCGGTCTTGAGGAGCTCGTGGTTCATGTAGAGGTCGATCGTGCCGTTGGCGTCGGCGCGGACGCCGAGACCGTCGGGCACCCCGATCATCTGGTATTCGGCCGAGGGATCCGACGTGTTCGCCACCCGGTCCCCGACGCTGAGCAGCGGCTCGACTTCGTACTGGTCGCCGACCGGCACCGCGTACGGCTTCGCCGCGGTCCTGAAACCGGTCGCGCCATCGTCCCCCGCGCCGATCACCAGCGCCAGCCCGACACCGATCACGATCGCCACCAGCAGGCCGATGATCCACTTTGCGTTGGCGCGCATCGCGCGAAATCTTAGTCGCGGGCCCAGCCCTTTCATGCGAAGCTGCGACGCCGGGCATCGATCGCGCTCGGCGCCAAGTTCCCGGTCCTCTGACCCCCGCAAGACTTGGCGACATTCCAGGGGCGATTGAGTAGTAGGGTGGCCTCACCACCGAAGGAGTTCGAAGGGAGAAACCGCGATCCGGAAGAGGAAGGTGATCGAAGGGCGCCGGCTGTGCAGCGTCGCCGGGTTGGCGGCGCTGGCCCTTGCCGTATCCCTCGCCACCCTGACCACCCGTGGCGAGGCCGCCTTCCCCGGCGAGCCGGGCAAGATCTCCTTCGACAGCACCCGCGACGGCACCAACCCCGAGATCTACGTCATGAACGCCGATGGCTCGGAGCCGACCCGCCTCACCGACAACCCGGCGATAGACCGCGACGCCGCCTTCTCCCCAGGCGGGGGGAGGATCGCCTTCGTCAGCGAGCGCGACGGCAACAGCGAGGTCTACGTCATGAACGCCGATGGCTCGGAGCAGACTCGGCTTACCACCAACATTGCGGAAGACTTCCAGCCCGCCTTCTCCCCCGACGGCAACAAGATCGCCTTCATGAGCAACCGCGGCTCGCAGGGCGACATGGAGATCTACGTCATGAACGCCGACGGAAGCGGCGAGACTCGGCTCACCGACAACCTGGCGTTCGAGGGTCAGCCCACGTTCTCCCCCGACGGCACGCTGATCGCCTTCGCGAGCGATCGCGACCCCGGCAACTACGACATTTACACCATGAAGGCCGATGGCTCGAACAGCTCGAACCCGACTCGGCTCACCAACAGCGCGGCGTCCGAGTCCCGCCCCAACTTCTCCCCCGACGGCAGCCGGATCGCCTTCCGCACCGACCGCGACGGCAACGGCGAGGTCTACGTGATGAACGCCTCCGGCCTCGGGGAGAGCCGGCTTACAAACGATCCGGCGCTCGATGGCGAGCCCGCCTTCTCCCCCGACGGCGGCCGGATCGCCTTCCGAAGCCACCGCGACGGCAAGGCGGAGATCTACGTCATGAACGACGACGGCTCGGGGCAGACCAACCTGACGGACGACCCCTACGCCGACAGGCGCCCCGACTGGCAGCCGATCGTGCCGGCGACCATCGCCGCGCCAAGCGGGACGACAATCCTCACGGGCAGCCCGGCGGGCGGAGACGCGGGCTCGCTGGCCGCGGCCGACAATGCCTACTACCAGGTGAGGTCGACCAGCAGCTCGACGTTCACGAGCGACTGGTACGGCAGCTTCACGGACGTGCCGACCACGCTCTCCGCCCTAAAGGTCACCTACCAGGGCTCCAACTCGCGCAGCTGCGGCCAGACGATCTCGATCTACGACTGGTCCAGTGGCAGTTGGTCGGCTCTCGCCTCCCGCAAGGTCGGCACCACCGAGGTGCGGATCGCCGACATCGCCGTCGGATTTGGCGGCACGCCGTCGAGCTACGTCGGCCCCAGCGGGGAGCTGCGGGTGTCGGTGCGCTGTACGACAACCAGGGGCACGTCGGCGGTCGTAGCCAACGGAAACCAGCTGCAGATCAGCTACGAGAGGTAATCGGGACGGGCTAACACCTCGCGGCCGACCCGCTGCGGAGTCGGCCTTCGCGCGGAGCCCCGGGGCCTCCAGCGGTGGGAACGTTTGGCGCCTCGACCTCCGCACAGCCCTCCTCGGCGCCGTGGGGACATGAGGCTTTTGGGGTCGTCTCTTAGGGGTGAGCGACTGGGTGACAAATGGGTGACACCGCTCGGCGGAAGGGTGACATGGCACCTCGCGCTTGGCACGGCGTAGCGGCGCGGTTGGCCGTCCTCATGGCCGCCCAGCTCCCGTCACGCTTCGGGCTCGCTTTCCGACCGCCCGGGTCGCCACGATCCGCGTCGTGGCACGCATCGGACGAAACGATCCCTGTCCCTGCGGCTCGGGCCGAAAGGCAAAGCGCTGTTGCGGCATCGAGCGAGGCCCATCCCACGAAAGCCAAGCGCGCGCCTTCCTCTCCCACGCCGCCCGTGAGGCGGCCGGCGAGCTCGCCTACCTCTCCGACGCCGAGCTCGATGATCTGTTTGACGAGGCCTGCGATCTGCCTGCCCTCGATCTCTCTCTGCAGGTTGAGCTTCCTAAGCTCCTCTCGCCCGCCCTCGCCGAGCTCTGCGAGGCGGTGGCCCACGATGACCTCGAGGCGCTCGAGCGGCTGCTCGGCGAAGTCCTCGCGGAGATCGACGGGCCGCTCGAGCGCGCCCGGATCGCCCGCGCCGTGATCGCTTTGCGCGGTCGCGGCGAGCTGGACGAGAGGCTCGCCGCGGCCGCGCTGATCGACCTCGCGAGTGGCTCCCGGGAGTTGCTCGGCGCGAGCCTCGCGGAGGCGGTGGCGGTCAGGGTGGGTGCCGCGAGGACCCCGGCCGGAATCCTGCTCGCGGCCTGAGCGAGGGCTACCTCCACCTGCGTCCGCCCCAGCGCCTGGCGAGCGCGTTGTAAGCCGCCTCGCATATCGGCGAGCGGCGGAACCCGGGAGCGCGGGCTTTCGGAAGGGAGCTGCGATCCCGCCGCCCGCAGCGCTGCCGCTCCCCGTCGGAAGCAGCAGCGATCGGCAGACGTTCTGAGTGCCTTCTCGGTTCCGGCATCACGCGGAAGCAGAAGCGACGTTATGTGGAAGCCGTGGCGCTAGCTGACCCCAGGCCAGAGCGAGATACTGTGCGGGCGATGTCGCAGGAGAACGTCAAGACCGTCCGCGATGCGGCGGCGGCCTTCAACCGTGGCGACCTGGATGCATGGTCCGAGTACTGGGCGGAGGACATCGACTACCGGGCTGCCGAGGGTGCGCTTGATGATCGTGGCCCGATGCACGGCAAGGAGGCCGTTCGAGCTTACGTGCAGGAATGGCTCGACATGTTCGACGAGTTCAAGAGCGAGCCCGTCGAGTTGATCGATGCAGGTGGGGACAAGGTCATCGCGGTCCTGAGGAGCAGCGGACGCGCCAAGCTGAGCGGCGTCGAGACAGATGTGACTTACGCCGCCGTCTACACGATCCGCGACGGGAAGGTCGCGCGGGGCCGGGAGTACATGACACGGGCCGAGGCCTTCGAAGCCGCCGGCCTGCGGGAGTAACGCGCTTGCTTTGCGCGAAACCGAGCACTGAGAGGCGGCAGTGCTCCTCGTCGCGCATTCCGGCAGCGACGTCGCCGAGCTACGGCGGTCCGCTCTTCGTCCAAGGCGGGGCTCTCGATGGGCCTCCGCGAGACGCTCGCAAAGGAGTGGAAGCGAGGCTGAGCACTCGATCGAGACTCCCGCCTCGGTGTCTTGGCAGCGACGCCTTGTGAGCGCCATCGGCTTGCCGCCGCACAGTCTCGCGCGCGCATCCGTCTCGGCGACCCGTGGATGGCCGCCGAGCTGTCGCTACGGCTCGATGTTCTGGTTCAGCCGGAAGTTCGTCGGGTCGTATGCGCGCTTCAGCTCGACCAAGCGCTCGTACTGCCGGTCGCCGTAGGCCTGGCGGACCCGCTCGGCCCCCTCGTCGCCCAGGAAGTTGAGGTAGACGCGCCCGCCCGCATGCGGCTGCATGGCCGAGAAGAAGTCGCGCGCCCAGGCGACGTGC
>JBOGZE010000093.1:0-9092 GCA_050697055.1 Solirubrobacterales bacterium | reverse complement strand
ACCCGGTCCGCCTCCTCGTTCTTCTCGACGATCTCGTGGGCGATCCGGACCAGCGTCCGCCGGAGATCGTCGTGATCGAGCACGACCTTTTCGTCGCTCATCTTCCGCTCCTTCCTGGCCTCGCGGGACCGGGTTAAAGGGGCTTACGTCGGCCAGCGTAGCAGCGCTACCTGCCAGGATCCGGGTGTGAGGCCGCAGGTTGCGGAGGCGATCGAGGCCCACCGGGCCGCCGAGCGGGAGTTCGAGGCCGGCGGGGTGCGCAGCTTCGTTCGCGAGCAGGGCGAGGGCGAGCCGGTGGTGCTCATGCACGGGATCCCGGTCAGCTCCTTCCTCTACCGCAAGGTCCTCCCCCTGCTCGCCGAGCGCGGCCTCCGCGGTGTTGCCTTCGACCTGCCCGGGCTCGGGCTGGCGGAGAAGCCCCGGGAGTTCGACTACAGCTGGAGCGGTTGGGCACCCTGACCGTGCTCGACACCCTGGTCGACGTCGCCCACTTTCGCCGCGTTTGGAGCATGGATCTGACCGCGCCACCCGTGATCGGCCCACTCTGGGTGGCGACGATCCGTCCCCCGGTGGCGCGCTGGCTCTTCTACATGCAGGGAATCGCCGATCGCTCGGCCACCCCGGCCCACGAGGTCGACGCCCACCTGGCGCTGCTCCATCGCGACGGGGGCGGGCGCTCGTTCCGCCAGATCGGCCGCGGATTCGAGCTCACCGCCGAGAAGGAGGCTCTACATCGACGGCCTCCGCGAGGCCGCGTGGCCCGCGACGATCGTCTGGGGGGAGCGCGATTCCGCCCTTGGAGAGGAACGCCGCCGGGTAATCGAAGAGGCGCTCGGGGTCGAGGCGACGGTCCTCCCCGCCAAGCACTTCCTCCAGGAGGACCAGGCGCCCCGCGGTCGCTACGGCGATCGCGGACCTGGCCCGCGCCTAGTCGGCGGAGGCTGCGGGGGTCGCCTCCGCCTCCGCCTCAGGGCGGCTGCGGGCCCCGCCCTCGATCAGCTCGGGCTCGCCGCGCTCGGGGAAGGGGATCTCGACCAGGTCGAAGTCGCGGGGGGCGAATGTGTTGGGGAAGGCCTCGCGGGCCTCCTCGAGCACGGCGTTGACGCTGTAGCGGGTGGAGATATGGACCAGCGCCAGCAGCCGCGCCTCGGCGTCGCGGGCGAGCTCGGCTGCGGCGCGGGCGGTCGAGTGGCCAGTCTCGGCGGCGCGCTCTGCCTCCTCGTCGGCGAAGGTCCCGTCGTGGACGAGGAGCTCCGCATCATGGGCGGCGATCCGGGTCATCTCGCAGGGCGCGGTGTCGCCGGTGACCACGATCTTCCGACCCGGGCGGGGATCGCCCATCACCTGCTCCGGACTCACCTCTCCCCCATCCACCGCGACCTTCTCGCCCCGCTGGAGCCGGCCGAAGTCACGCGGGTCGCTGACTCCGAGCTCGCGGGCGGCGCCGGTGTCGAAGCGGCCCGGCCGCTCCGCCTCGACGAAGGCGTAGCCGTTCGCCGGCAACCGGTGCTCGACCCCGAAGGCGCGCATCTCGAACCCGTCGTGGCCGATCGCCTCCCCCGACTCGATCTCGGCCAGCTCGACCTCGTATCGGAGCTTGCCGAAGATCCGGCGAAGCGACTCGAACAGGCCAACGAGGCCGGGCGGCCCGACCACCTGGAGCGGCGCCTGGCGATCCTGGAGGTCGTAGGTCTTCAGCAGCCCAGGGAGGCCGAGGTAGTGGTCGGCGTGGTAGTGGGTGACGTAGATCTCGTCGACCTGGACGAGGCCGGTCGAGTGCATCATCTGGCGCTGGGCACCCTCGCCGGCGTCGATCAGCAGGCGAGCCCCGCCCGCCCTGATCAGGACGCAGGCAGTCGCGCGCCGCGCCGAAGGCACCGACGCACCGGTGCCGAGGAAGATGGTCGAGAGGTCCATTGCCGGCCCAAGCGTACGGGCGATCCCTCATCGTTTGGTCGTGTGCGCCCGCTGTTCAGGTAACACGTACGGCAACGGGATCCGATTCCCGTTTGCTCCGCCCCACCAGCTCTCGTAAACCATCGATCGTCAAGCGGTCGATCTCATAGTCGGCAGCAAGCCGAATACCGCGGTGTTGGTTATTCCGCGCGGGTTCCAGCCGTAGATGGACGACGGAGGTGGGTACCTCCTGGACCGGCACCAGATACACCGATCCAGTCGGCGGGCAGTACACGCCGAAAAGATCTGCCAGCCCGAGGTACGTACCTTGACCTCGACCGTGGTCGGTTGATCGGCTGTTGAACAACACACATCCCTTCTGGAGGCGGGCGGTCTTGCACTGAATACGGCCGAACTGACCCGCCCCGAGGTGAACCACCAAGTCATACGGCTGGCCGTCGCCAAAGGGAACAAGCACCGCAAAGTCTCGCTTCACAAGGGCACCGAGTACCGCAGCCTCTGTCGTGTTGCCCTTTCTGGCGGTAGTCATACAAGGACAGTACGTACACCCCGGGATAGAACACGTGTTCGTATCCGAGCGAGAATCGAGGGACTAAGCTGGCCCCACGCGCCCGTAGCTCAGTGGATTAGAGCGCTCGCCTCCGGAGCGAGAGGCCGCAGGTTCGAATCCTGCCGGGCGCGCTAGCCGCTAGGGGCAGCGATCGAGCAGGGCAACCGGCGGATCGGTGTTCCTGGTGTGGCGGGCGTCGGCGTTGGGACGACACCGGCGCCGATGGCCGCGGGCACGGAGCGGGCGGGCGGGAGCGCGCAGGGAGCGGGCGGCGCTGAACGAAAGCAGCCTCGGCGTCGGGTCGATCGGGGTGCCGAAGTGGCGGACCTCGAAGTGGAGGTGTGGACCGGTTGAGTGTCCGGTCGAGCCGACCGCCCCAATCGGGGTGCCGCCGGCTACGTACTGGCCGGGCCACGCAGCGATCGTCGAGAGGTGCGCGTACCAGCTCTCGTAGCCGAGGCGGTGGGTGACCACGACCAGGTTGCCGTACCCGCCGGTGTTCAAGCCGGCGAAGGCCACCGTCCCCCTTCCCGCGGCGCCCACGGTGGTCCCCTTGGCGGCGGGGAAGTCGAGGCCGGTGTGCCAGCGGCCGGGCGGGATCCAGCCAAAGCCGTCGGTGATCGGCGCGCTCAACGGGCGAAGGAAGCGGACCGGATCGGTCAGCTGGGTGACCAGCTGGCCGCCCTGGAGGGCATTCAGAGTCGCCGGCCCGGCGACGTTGTCCACCGCCAGCCCGGCGGCGGATTGGAAGCGCCGCACGGCGGCGGCCGTGTTCGGGCCGAAGCCGCCGTCGAAGCCCCCCGGGCCGAAGCCGCGGCTGTGGAGCAGGAACTGGAGCGCCGCCACATCGAAGCCTCGCTGCCCGATCCGCATCGGGCGGCTGCCGAGGGGCGGCTTGCCGCGCCGTCCCAGCGCCCGCAGTGTCTGGGGACCGGCGACGCCGTCGACGGTGAGGCCGTGGCTGGCTTGAAAGCTCCGCACCGCCTCGACCGTCCAGGGCCCCGTGATCCCGTCCACTGGGTGCGGGTACAGGCCGAGGGCGCTCATCGCCACCTGGAGGGCGGCGACGTCGGCGCTCCCCGCGCGGGCACGCTCGGTCGGCCCGGCGACCACCGCGACCGCGGCAACGAACAGCACGACGACGAATCTTGCGCCTCCCAAGCGCACCCTCTCAGCTTGCCCCGATCCGCGGATCAGGGTGCGATCAGCCTTGCAGCCGGCCTAAAGGGTGCAGGCGTTCGTCACCTGCAGCTCGACCGGCGAGTAGCGGTGCCGGAAGACCCGGACCTGCTTGCTGTCGCCCTGCCAGCAGGTCGGCGGCATGATCGCCGCATCGCTCTGGGGCGTCGGAGTGGGTGACCTCGTTCACATAGGCGCTGACCGTGTACAGGCCCCGCTTCACGTTCACCCGGAAGTGCCCGTCGCTGGGCTGGCGGCTGGCGACCAGGGCTCCGTCGGCTGACCGCCGGGCCTCCACCTTGAGGCCGCCCCCCGAAGTTAGCTCGCCGAACCTTGCTCCACCGGCCTCACCTCGGGGTGCTCCCGATACCACACCAGGGTCCGGGAGAGCCCCTCGCGCAGGCCTACACGCGGCTCCCACCCGGTGACCTCGCGGATCTTGGTCGACTCCAGGTACTGGCGGTCGATCTCGCCGTCGGGGTTGCCCGTCCCTCGGATGTCGGGCTCGATATCCGAGCCGGCGACCTCGCAGATCAGCTCCAGCACCTCCCGGACCGAGTTCGGCTTGCCCCAGCCGGCGTTGAATGCCTCCCCCGCTCCCTTCCCGCCGGCGAGGGTCTTGGCAATCGCGATGTAGGCGGCGGCGACGTCCTCCACGTATAGGAAGTCACGCTCCGGTGAGCCGTCCGAGCGAATCACCGGCCGGCGGCCGTAGAGCACGGCGGTGACCGCCTCCGGGATCAGCCGGCTGAAGTTGAGATCGCCGCCCCCGTAGATGTTGGCGAAGCGGGTGACCGCCACCGGAAGCTCGAAGGTGTGCCAGTAGCTGCGGGCGATCAAATCGGCCGCCGCCTTGGAGACGTCGTACGGGAAGGTCGGCTGGAGGGGGGCCTCCTCGGTGTAGGGCAGCTGCTCGTGCGGCCCGTAGGCCTTGTCGGAGGAAGCGAACACCACCCGCTCGACGTCCCCCTGGCGGCAGGCCTCGAGCAGCGTCCAGGTGCCCTGGACGTTGGTCTCAAAGGTGGGCAGCGGCGAGGAGTTGGCGGTGCCGACGATCGTCTGCGCCGCCAGGTGAAATACGGAATCGACGCCTTCCAGCGCCTGCGAGACCGCGTCGAAGTCGCGGAGATCGCCGCTGACATCGTCGACCTCGGCTTCGATTCCCTGCAGGGCGAGACCTGAGATCGCGGGCTCACCGCGATCGAAAGTGACCACCGAAGCCCCGTCGGCGAGCAGCGCCTTTGCGAGCCAGGAGCCGGCGAAGCCATAGGCCCCCGTAACGAGCGCCTTCAGGCGACCTGCTCCTCGCTCCAGACCCGCCAGGGCGGATCGCCCGTCTCCCAGAGGTCGTTGAGCATGACCGCGTCCTTGTAGGTGTCCATGCAGTCCCAGAAGCCCCCGTGCCGGTAGGCGCGCAGCTCCCCGGTGGCGGCCAGCCGCTCGAGCGGCTCGCGCTCGAGGATGCTGTCGGGCTCCAGGTAGGCGAAGACCCCGGGTTCGAAGCAGAAGAAGCCGCCGTTGATCCAGCTGTCGAGCCGGGGCTTCTCATGAAATCCCCGGACCTCTCCGTCGTTGCCCAAGTCGGCGATACCGAACTGAAGGGTCGGCCGGACGACGGTCACGGTGGCGAGCGCGCCACCGTCGTCGTGCGCCCGTAGGAGCGCTTCCAGGTCGATGTCGGCAACCCCGTCTGCGTAGGTTGCGCAGAAGGGCTCACCCTCGAGCCGCTCCTCCAGCAGCTTGATCCGACCCCCGGTCGGGGTGCCGAGGCCGGTGTCGACGCAGCTCACCTCGACTCCCTCGGGCCAGGTGACATCGTCCACCCAGCTCTGGATCAGCTCACCCTTGTACCCGGTGCAGAGCAGAAACCGCTCGAAACCCTGCGCCGCGTAGATCGAGATCACGTGCCAGAGGATCGGCCGGCCGCCGATCTCGACCAGCGCCTTGGGGATCGCCTCGGTGTGCTCGCGCAGGCGCGTGCCGCGACCGCCGCAGAGGATCGCTACCGCCTTCGTTGACAACTCCGGACCCCTCCCCTCCCCGGTTTGCCGAGCCTCAGCCGCCGGCGACGGCGGGCAGGATCGTCACCTCGTCGCCGTCGGAAACCTCTGTCTCGAGCCCGTCCTGAAAACGGATGTCCTCGCCGGAGACGTAGACGTTGACGAAGCGCCGCAGGTCCCCGTCCTGAGTGATGCGCTCGCGCAGGCCGTCGTGCTGGTCGAAGACCGCGTCGAGGGCCTCGCCGACGGTGCCACCGTCGACCTCGAGCTCGGCCTCGCCGCCGGTGGCGGCTCGGAGCTGGGCTGGGATCTTCACCGTTACGGCCATGCTCCGGCGGATCTTAGTCGGAGCGCTGACTCACTATGCCGTTGCCTCGGCGGCGTCGAACTCTTGCTCGAAGGCCTCCAAAGTCGGCTCGATCTCGTGCATGCGGAAGGACTCGCGAACGGCGTCGAGGGTCTTCAGCCCCTCGCCGGTGATGTAGGCGACGACGCTCTCGTCGGCACCGATCTGTCCCTGCTCGGCGAGCTTGGCGAGGACGCCGATCGTGACCCCGCCCGCCGTCTCCGTGAAGATCCCGGTGGTCTCGGCCAGCAGCCTGATCCCGTCCCGGATCTGCTCGTCGCTGACGGACTCGATCACGCCCCCGGTGCTCCGCGCCAGGTCGAGCGCATAGGGACCGTCGGCCGGGTCGCCGATCGCCAGGCTCTTGGCGATCGTCGCGGGGCGTTGCGGCTTGCAGACGTCCCAGCCCTCCGCAAAGGCGGTGGCGACCGGCGAGCAGCCGTCGGCCTGGGCGCCGCAGAAGGTCGGCAGCTCGCCCTCGACCAGGCCGATCTCGAGCCACTCGGAGATCGCCCTGCCGAGCTTCGTGAACAGCGAGCCGGAGGCGATCGGGCCGACGACGCGGTCGGGGAGCTTCCAGCCGAGCTGCTCGATCGTCTCGTAGGCGAGCGTCTTCGATCCCTCGGCGTAATAGGGACGCAGGTTGACGTTGACAAAGGCCCAGGGCCGCGTCTGGGCGAGCTCGGTACAGAGCCGGTTGACGTCGTCATAGGTGCCCTGGACGCCGACCAGGTTAGTGCCGTAGATGCCGGTGGCGAGCAGCTTCTGCTCCTCGAGGTCGGCGGGGACGAAGACATAGGAGTCGAGCCCGGCCGCGGCGGCGTGCGCGGCGACCGCGTTGGCGAGGTTTCCGGTCGAGGCGCAGGCGACGGTATTGAAGCCGAGCTCCTTGGCCTTGGCCACCGCCACCGCGACCACCCGGTCCTTGAAGGAGTGCGTCGGGTTGGCGGCGTCGTTCTTGATCCAGAGCTCGCCGAGCCCGAGGCGCTCGGCGAGCCGGTCGGCCCGCACCAGCGGCGTCAGCCCCGGCTCCAGCGGGTCGCCGGGTCGGCCGTCGAAGGGGAGGAAGTCCGAGTAGCGCCAGATCCCCCGCGAGCCCGCCTGGATCTTCCGACGGGCCTCGGCGGGGTCGAGCGCGGAGTGGTCGTAGCGGGCCTCCAGGGGCCCGAAGCACTGCTCGCAGACGAAGCGCGCCTCGAGTGGATAGGTGGCGCCGCATTCCTTGCAACCGAGCGATTCGAGAGCCAATTTGTCCTCTTCCGAAAAAACCTCCGCCGGGAAGATTGCGGAGGTCTGAAGAGATCTCCCACATCTTCCAGGCCTGACAACACCTGCTGGAGTTGGCACCTTCCTCGGAGCAAGTCCGAGGGGGTTGCCGGGGCTTCATCGGGCCAGTCCCTCCGCCCCTCTTGATGTGGTGGCTATGTGAATGACGAATATAGCAGCGGCCCTGACGCCTCCGGATGGCTCCGTGCGTGCGGCACCCGGACCGTGGCGTAAAGTGGCCCTGCATGGAAACGACGAGCCAAACGGGTCCCGAAGATGCCGAACCTCCCTCGCCCGAGACTGCGCAGGTCCGCCCGCGCCGGCGAGCAGCTCGTCGCGCCCTCCCCTGAGCCCCGCGCTCCGAACGTCGAGGAGATCGCGGCCGAGGGGCTGCGCTGGGTGAAGATCGACAGCCCAACCGCGATCGAACAGGCCTGGCTCGAGGAGCACTTCGACTTCCACACCCTCGACTTCGAGGACGTGCTCTCGCGCAACCAGCGGCCGAAGATCGACACCTACGACGACTACCTGTTCATCGTCCTCCACTTCCCCGTCTTCGACAGCGCCGCCGGGCGCCTCGGAGCCGGGGAGCTCGACCTCTTCGTCGGTCCGGGGTATCTGGTCTCGATCCCGAACCAGCCGATTCAGCCGGTCGAGTACCTGTTCGAGCGCTGCCGCCAGAAGGAGGAGATGCGCGAGCAGCTCTTCGCCCGCGGCTCCGGCTACCTGCTCTACCGGATCGTCGACGACGGCTTCGACTACTGCTTCCCGATGCTGCGCAAGATCGGCAACAAGCTCGACGCGCTCGAGGAGGAGATCTTCGAGGGCCGCTCGGAGGAGATCGTTCGCGACATCTCCAACGTCAAGCAGGAGATCATCAACTTCCGCAAGGTGATCCGCCCGCAGCGCCCGGTGCTCCGCGACCTGGAGAGGGTCAAGGAGCGCTACCTGGCGCCGGAGATCGACCTCGAGATCTACTTCGACGACATCGTCGACGCTCAGGAGCGGATCTGGGACATGCTCGAGAACTACAAGGAGGTCGTCGAGGCACTCGAGGACACCAACGAGTCGGTGATCTCACACCGCGTCAACGACATCCTCCGGGTGCTCACCTCGATCAGCGTCATCGTCCTCCCCCTCACCCTCCTGGCGAGCATCTGGGGGATGAACGTCGGCGTCCCAGGCGAGGGCAACACCACCGCGTTCTGGGCGATCGCCGCGTGCATGGTCGTTCTCCTGGTCGGAATGGTCACCTACTTCCGCCGCCGCGGCTGGCTCTAGATGCGAGGGCGCTCCGAGGCGTAGCCGAGGAGTAACCCGTTTCATGGCGAAGCCGTCTCTCGGCTTACGATGGGGAATGTGGCCAACTACCGGATCTGGGCGCCCTGGCGCCTCGCCTACGTGAAGGACGCGAGCAAGGACGCGGAGGAGGAGTGCATCTTCTGCGCCGCCCCAGCGGCCTCGGATGACGAGGCGAACCTGATCGTCCACCGCGGCGAGCGCTGCTTTGTGATCCTGAACAAGTTCCCGTACACGAACGGCCACCTGATGGTGGCGCCCTACGAGCATCTGCCTACCCTCCCCGAGGTCGACCGGGAGACGATCGCCGAGCTCATGGACTTCGCCCAGACGGCGATGGTGGCGCTCGAGCAGCGATATAGGCCGCACGGCTACAACGTCGGCTTCAACCAGGGGCGCGTCGCCGGGGCCGGCTTCGAGCACCACATCCACATGCACGTGGTGCCGCGCTGGGGCGGCGACACCAACTTCATGCCGGTGCTCGCCGATACCCGGGTGATGCCGCAGACGCTGGAGCAGAGCTACCAGGCGCTGC
>JBOGZE010000092.1:0-5500 GCA_050697055.1 Solirubrobacterales bacterium | reverse complement strand
CACGTAGACAAGGCGTGCCAGCCCCTCCTCGTCGGCGCGCTGCCAGAGGCGCTCGGTGTGGACCTCGACCCCCATCACCGCGTTGACGACGACCACGACGGCATCGGCAACCCGGAGCGCGCCGACGGTGTCGGCGACGAAGCTGGGATCGCCGGGGGTGTCGATCAGGTTGATCTTTCGCCCGTCGTGTTCGAATGAGGCGACCGTGGCCCCGATCGACATCTCGCGCTCCTGCTCGTCGGGCTCGAAGTCGGAGACGGTGCTCCCCTCCTCGACCTTGCCGAGCCGGTTGACAACCCCGGCCTCGAACAGGATCGCCTCGTGCAGCGAGGTCTTGCCGCTGCCGCGGTGGCCGATCAGGGCGACGTTTCGAATCCGGTCGGCGGCCTTGTGAGCCATCGACGCCCAACCCTATACGGGTGGGTCAGGGTTGCCAAGCATGCCCGCCGCTCAGGTGGTGCCTTCTCCTACGCGCGTGGGTGACTTCGAGCGTACTGCCTGCGCACCCATGATGACTCCACCCGGGTATAGACCTGGGTGGTCGAGAGGCTCGAGTGCCCGAGCAGCTCCTGGATCGCGCGCAGGTCCGCTCCGCCCTCCAGCAGGTGGGTGGCGAACGAATGGCGCAGCGAGTGGGGCGAGACGCCTCCGGCGAGGGCCGCCTCGCGGACCCAGCGCTCGAGCCGGCGGCGGACGTCGGAGGGGTGCAGCCGCCGGCCGCTCTTCGATACCAGCAGGGCCGTTTCGCCTCCCGTGCCCATCAGAGCGTGTCTACCCCGTTCGAGGTAGCGCTGTAACGCCTGCTGGGCGGGCTCGCCGATCGGCACGAAGCGCGTCTTGCCGCCCTTGCCCTCAACCCTGAGCCGCTCTCCGTCGAAGTCGGGCGAGTCCGTGTCGAGGCCGACGACCTCCTCGGCGCGCAGCCCGCAGGAATAGGTGAGCTCGAGCATCGCGCGGTCGCGAAGCTCCAGCGGGGTGCGAGCGGGAATCCGATCGAGCACCGCTCCCATCTCCTCGCGGCTGAGTACCCGGGGCAGCTTCGATTCGCGCTTCGGCGTGGCGACGAGCTCGGCGGGGTTCGCCTCGACGATCTCGGCACGCAGCAGGGCACCGTAGAGGGCGCGGATCGCCGCCAGCTTCCGGGCTATCGTCGCCGCCGAGGCTCCGCGGCCCGAGAGGTGCGCCGCGTAGCGCCTCAGGTCGCGGTGGCCGACACCCTCCGGACGAAGGCCTCTCAGCTCGGCCCAGGCTGCAAGCTGGCCGACGTCGTTCGAATAGGCCCGCCGGGTGCCCTCGGCGGCGCCGCGGACGCTGAGGTCGCGGTCGAAAGCCTGCAGGGCATCTCTCCAGGGCGGGCCCAGGGAGGGATCTCGAGCTCCCTCGTCCATGGTTTAAGAGTTCGCCACGGTGGCCTCCACCCCTCCGTTACACGGCTTCGCGATAAACGGCGGCCACAAAATCCGCCGCCGGATCTACCGATAGCGGCTGCAAGCAGCCGCTATTGGATGTAAACCGGGTCCCCGACCTCGACCTTGTCGAAGAGCTCGATCACGTCGTCGACGCCCATCCGGATGCAGCCGTGCGAGGCCGCCGAGCCCAAGGAGCCGATGTCGTCAGTTCCGTGGATCCCGGCGCCGTTGTAGATGCCCATCCAGCGCGCGACCAGCGGATTGCCGGGGCCGGGAGGAATGTCCTGACCCGCCAGCGACCCCGCCCAGTCAGAGTCGGGGACGTGCCAGGTCGGGTTCACCTCCTTGGTCTGGAGGTTGTAAAGCCCGCTCGGGGTGTCGTAACCGCTCGCGCCGACCGCGATCGTGTACTTCTTCCTCAGCTTCAGGTTCTTGAACAGGCGCAGGGTGAAGCTCGAGCGATCGATGGTGATGTAGGTCGGATACTCCTTCGCGAGCTCGTTCTTGGTGATCTCGGGATCGGTCTGCCGGACGATCGCCTCCACCTCGGCGTCGCGGCCCGGCGACTCGACCTGCTCGGTGATCAGGTCGCGCATCTCATCCTGCTGGAGCTCGAGTCCCTTGTGGCCAGGCGTCGGGCTGAGGTTGTCGCCACTGGGGGTGATGCTGGCGTCCTGCGGCTCGCGATCGATGTTCCCGGCGAGCTCGGCGACGAAGTCGTCCACCGCGGACTCCGAGTAGCTCACCTGGGGCTCAAGGTCGGTGTCGACCTCGGAGCCGCTGGCGTAGCGGGAGACGCGCTCCAACAAGCCGCCCTCACGGCTCTTCTCGATCGCCTCGTCGACCATCCCATCGATGTCGGCGGACTGCTCGAGGCGCTTCGGGCTGAGGGTGGAGTCCTCGCCCTCGAAGCTGACCACGACCGGCTGCTTAAGCGGCGCGACGACCTCGTTCTTGATGATCTTGCGAGCCGAGTCGGCGCTGCGGCCGCCGATGTCGACCCCGCCGACCTGGATCCCCGGCGCGATCTGATCCTTCTGAGCCTTGTCGTAGGCCCAGACGCCGACCGCGAGCAGCAGCAGCCCGGTCACCGCGACGACCATGGCGATCAGCAGCTTCTGATGGATTCTCAGCTTCGTGCGCATACCACGGGGCAAATCAGCCTTCTCCCGGCCCGGATTGTACGTTCCGCGCTCCTCGTCCCCTGCGAGCGCGGCGTTTCGCAAGCGTCATTGCGCCTTATACCCGGATGTTTGAAAACTGGACGTGCGGGGTCAGGGCGGCCATAAGATGGGCGCCGGCATGGATCTGTGGGAGACCCGGACCTGATGCGGAGCAAGGACCAGGTCCGGCGCGACGTCTGGAAGGCGATGGACCGCGAGGGGGTCTCCCGCTTCCCCGGTGCCGAGGGCCGGATACCCAACTTCGCCGGCGCCAAGCTCGCCGCCGAGAAGCTCGCTGGTCACCGGCTCTGGAAGCGCGCCCGGGTGATCAAGGTCAACCCGGACTCGCCCCAGACCCATGCCCGCCGGATCGCTCTCGAAGAGGGGCGCACCCTGATCATTGCCGTCCCGCGCCTCCGCGACACCCACCCCTTCCGACTGCTCGACCCTCGGAAGCTTTCGCAGAAGCAGAAGCGCGAGGCGGCGACGATCAAGGGGGCCCTGCGGCACGGCAAGGTGGTCGCCGAGGAGGACATGCCCGAGATCGACTTCGTCCTCTGCGGCTCGGTCGCGGTCAACCTGAGCGGCGCCCGGGTCGGCAAAGGGGGCGGATATTCGGACCTCGAATACGGGCTGCTGATTGAGGCCGGCCGGATCGACGACCACACCACGGTGGCGACCACCGTGCACCCGATTCAGATCCTCCGTGAGCACCTGCTGACCACCGAGCACGACCTGCCGGTCGATCTGATTGCCACCCCACGCGCCGTGATCGAGGTCGAACGCCAGTACCCACGGCCCCGGGGGATCCTCTGGAACCATCTCCAGCCGCCGCAGATCCGAGAGATCCCGATCCTCGAGCGGATGGGCTACGCATGACCGTCAAGGAGCACGCCAGGGAGGACGAGCGCGCTCGCCCCGTCCGCGAGGAGCTCCGGCGGATCGCCTCCGACGCCAGCTTCGCCGTGAAGCTGGCTGCCGGCCGGGCCCGCCTCCCCGACCCCACCCCCTCAGATGGGCCCGACCCCTACGGCGACCCCGATCCGGAATGGCTGCGGATCGACTGGGCCGACCATCGCCGCCAGATCGAGGTGGTGGGAAGCGAGGTCAACTACGTGGAGATGGGCGAAGGCCCGCCGCTGGTGTTCGTGCACGGCCTCTCCGGCGCCTGGCAGAACTGGCTCGAGCAGATCCCCCACTTCAGCGCCGGCCACCGGGTGATCGCCCTCGACCTCCCTGGCTTCGGGGCGAGTCCGATGCCGCCCTGGGAGATCTCGATTCCGGCCTACGGCCGCTTCCTGCGCGACTTCTGCGAGCGGCTCGGGATCGAGCGCTGCGCCCTGGTTGGCAACTCGATGGGCGGCTTCATTTCCACCGAGGTGGCGATCAGCGACCCCGAGCGGGTGGAGAAGCTGGCGCTGGTCTCGGCCGCGGGGATCACCTGGGCGAGGGCCCGCCGTGAGCCGGCGGCGATGATCGGCCGGGTGGGCAGGGCGGCGGCGCCACTGGCGTTTCGCTTCCAGCGGTCGGGAATCAAGCGACCCGGCCTCCGCAAGCGCGCCTTCCAGGGGGTCTTCTACGACCCCGACTCGCTGCGGCGGGAGATGCTCTGGGAGAACTTCGCCCCGGCGATTACCAGCCCCGGCTACTTCGACGCGATCACCAACCTGGTCGGCTACGACATCCGCCACCGCCTGGAGGAGATCGGGGTGGCGACGCAGATCGTCTGGGGCCGCAACGACCGGGTGGTTCCGGTCCCCGCCGCGCTCTCCTACAAGAAGCGAATCGGCGACAACGCCGAGTTGGAGATCTTTGACGAGTGCGGACACGTCCCGCAGATGGAGCGGCCGGTGCGCTTCAACCGGACGCTCGAACGGTTCCTCAGCTCGTAACCGCGCCCTCCGAGGCGGAGGAGACGGACGCAGCGTACTTCGCCATCACGCCCGACTTGTAGTGAGGTTCTGGCGGGTCATAAGCCTCAATCCGCTTCGCGATCTCGTCGTCTGAAAGAGCTACGTCGAGACGCCGGGCGTCGATGTCGAGGGTGACCTCGTCGCCGTCCTCGATCGCGGCGATCGGGCCGCCGCGGATCGCCTCGGGAGCGACATGGCCCGCCATCAGCCCGTGGGTGGCGCCGGAGAAGCGGCCGTCGGTGAGCAGCGCCACCTGGTCGCCGATTCCCTCGCCGACCAGGGCCGCAGTCACCTGCAGCATCTCGCGCATGCCCGGGCCGCCCGAGGGGCCCTCGTTCCGGATCACGACCACGTCGCCGGGCTTGATCTGCTGATCGTGGACGGCGGCGAAGCATTCCTCCTCCGAGCCGAAGACCCGGGCGGGGCCGGTGTGGCTGCGCCGCTCCTCGCCGGCGACCTTGACCACGCATCCCTCCGGGGCGAGGTTGCCACGGAGGATCACCAGGCCGCCGGTGGGCTTGAGCGGGTCGGAGAGCGGGCGCACCACCTCCTGGCCGGGGGTCTCCTCGGTTGCCTCGGCCTCCTCGCCGATCGTCCGGCCGGTGACCGTGATCGCGTCCCGGTGCAGCACGCCGGCCTCGTCGAGGCGCTTGGCGAGGACGCCGACGCCGCCGGCCTCGTAGAGGTCCTTGGCGACGAAGCGGCCGCCGGGCTTCAGGTCCCCCACCAGGGGCGTCCGCTCGGAGATCCGGTCGAAGTCGTCGATCGTCAACTCGATCCCCGCCTCCCTGGCGACGGCGAGCAGGTGGAGGACCCCGTTGGTGGAGCCGCCGGAGGCGCAGACGGTGGCGATCGCGTTCTCCAAGGAGTCGCGGGTGATCACCTTGCTCGGCCGCAGGTCGTCCGCGAGCAGCTTCATCACCAGCTCGCCGCACTCGCGCGCCACCTGCTCGCGGGCTCCGTCGACGGCGGGCACCATCCCCGAGCCCATCGGGGTGATCCCCATCACCTCGAA
>JBOGZE010000091.1:0-2675 GCA_050697055.1 Solirubrobacterales bacterium | reverse complement strand
GCCTCGGGTGGCGCCTCGGCCGGGGCCTCGGGTGGCGCCTCGGCCGGGGCAACGGGTGGCGCCTCGCCGTTGAGGGGGGCGGCCGGAGCTTGATCGGCGGTAGACCCGTCGGCGGTTTTTGTGGCCGACGATTTTGTGCTGGTGGTTTTTGTGGCCGGCGACCTTGTGCTGTTGGTGTTTGTGGCTGCCGACTTGGTGTCGGCGGTAGGTCCGGCAGCGGTGTTTGTGGCTGCCGACTTGGTGTCGGCGCCATCGACCTCGGGGCCGACCCCGAGCACCTCGCGCACGGAGATCCCGCGCAGCTTCGCCACGTCCTCGGGCCGGCGCAGGGTGTGGAGGCCCTCCATCGTCGCCTTCACCAGGTTGATCGGGTTCTGGGTGCCGATGCTCTTGGTGAGCACGTCGCGGATTCCTCCGAGCTCGAGCACGGCGCGGACGCCACCGCCGGCGATAACCCCGGTACCGGGGCTGGCCGGGCGCAGGACCACGTGCCCCGCCCCGAACCGGCCGATCACGCGGTGGGTGATGGTCTGGCCGTACTTCGGCACCCGAATCAGGTTCTTGCGAGCGTCCTCGACCGCCTTCTGGATCGCCAGGGGCACCTCGCGCGCCTTGCCGTAGCCGATCCCGACCACAGAGTCCTCATCCCCGACCGCGACCAGGGCGGTGAATGAGAAGCGGCGGCCGCCCTTGACGACCTTCGCCACGCGGTTGATTTCGATCACCCGCTCCTGCAGGTCGAGGCCCTTCGGGCTAACTGTCTCTACAGCCATCGGACCGGTGAAGGTAGCGGAGTGGCGCTGTCGGGCCTGGCGCGCATCAGAACTTCAGCCCGCCTTCGCGCGCCCCTTCGGCGAGGGCCTTGACGCGGCCGTGATAGCGATATCCGCCGCGGTCGAAGACGCAGGTGGAAACGCCGGCGTCGGTGGCGCGCTTGGCGAGCAGCTCGCCCGCCTTCTTCGCCTGCTCCATACGGGAGCTGCCGCGCAGCTCGGTCTCGGTCCAGTTGACGGCGGCGAGCGTGCGACCGGCCTGGTCGTCGATCAGCTGGGCGAAGACACCGCGGTTGGATCGGTAGACCGACAGGCGGGGGCGCTCCGCGTTGCCCCGGATGCGGGCGCGCACCCGGCGACGCCGGCGCAGCCGCTTCTGTGGCTTCGTCAGGACTGCCATCGATCAGGCTCGCTTTCCGACCTTGCGGGAGACGTGCTCTCCCGCATAGCGAACGCCCTTGCCCTTGTAGGGCTCGGGCGGCCGGTTCTTGCGGATCCGCGCGGCGATCTCGCCGACGAGCTGCGTGTCGATCCCGCGAACCACCACCTCGGCGGGCTGCGGGACCTCGAACTCGATTCCCTCCGGCGCCGAGACCGTAACCGGATGCGAGAAACCGAGCGACATCTCGAGCGCCTTGCCCTTGAGCTGGGCGCGATAGCCGACCCCCTGAATCTCGAGGCGGCGCTCATAACCCTCGGTCACGCCCTCGACCATGTTCGCGATCAGGCTCCGGGTGAGGCCGTGCAGGGCGCGGTGCTCGCCGCGATCGGTGGGGCGTTCGACGGTCACCGTGGCATCGTCAACGGCCACTTTCATCTCGCGGCTCACCACCTGGGTGAGCTCGCCCTTCGGGCCATTGACCTTGACCACGCCCGGCTTCACCTCGACCTCGACGCCGTCGGGTATCGCAATGGGCTGTTTTCCGATTCGAGACATGAGCTCAGCTCCTCACCAGACGTAGGCGACCACCTCGCCGCCGACCCCTCGCTTGCGGGCCTCGTGGCCGGTCATCACCCCCGAGGAGGTGGAGACGATCGTGGTCCCCATGCCGCCGAATACGCGCGGCACATCCTTGTTCGCAACATAGCGGCGGCGGCCGGGGCGCGAGACCCGCTCCATGCCGGTGATCACCGGGCTGCGCTCCTCGGTGTAGCGGAGCTTCAGCCGCAGAACCTCCCCGACGTCGCCCTGGTCGACCGAGAAATCGGTGATGTAGCCCTGCTCCTTGAGGATCCTCGACATCTCCCGCTTCAGCCGCGAGGAGGGGATCTCGACCTCCTCGTGCTCGGCCTGGAGCGCGTTGCGGATTCGGGTCAGGTAGTCGGAGATCGGGTCGGTCAGCATCGGAGTTCTCTCACCAGCTCGACTTGGTCATCCCCGGCACGTAGCCATGGTGTGCCGCGTCGCGGAGGCAGATCCGGCAGAGGCCGAACTTGCGGTAGTAGGCGCGGGGCCGGCCGCAGCGCCGGCAGCGGTTGTAGCCGCGCGTCTTGAACTTGGGGGAGCGCGATTGGCGCACCTTTAGCGATGTCTTCGCCATTAGTTCCCTTCCTTGCCTGAAGTCCGTTCTTTGTCCGGGGCCTCGCCCCCACCCTCGCTGGGCTGCTCGCCACCCTGCATCTCACGGGTCGCGCTGTCGCGCGCCCTCGCATCTTCGGCGCCTTCCTCGCCTTCCTCGCCCTCCTCGGGCCTCTCGCGCTTGGCGTACGCCTCCGGGTTCTCCTCCTTGAGCTGCTCGAGTGCGGCGGCCTCAGCCTCGGCGCGCTGGCGTGCTTCCTCCTTGCGGCGCTCCTCCTCGGCCTCCGCCTCGGCGTCGGCCTCGCCCGGCCGGCCCTCCGCGGAGAAGGGCATGCCGAGTCCGTAGAGCAGCGCGAAGGCCTCCTCGTCGGTGGCCGCGGTGG
>JBOGZE010000090.1:0-4673 GCA_050697055.1 Solirubrobacterales bacterium | reverse complement strand
CCCGACCCCCGCGCCGGCGGCCGTCGCACCGGCGGGTCCCACCCCCGGCGTGGCGGAAAAGCCCGAGACCGCCAAGGGGCAGGTCGAGGTGGTCGAGCCGAACAAGGTCCAGCAGACGATCGCCCGCCGGATGGCGGAGTCAAAGGCGACGGCGCCGCACTTCTACCTGCAGGCGGAGATTGACATGAGCGCGGCGGTCGAAGGGCGCAAGCGCCTGAAGGAGATGGCCGGCGAGGGCGAGGCCGTGCCGACCTTCAATGACATGGTCGTCAAGGCCAGCGCCCTCGCCCTCCGCGAGCACCCCAGGGCGAACGCCGCCTATCGCGACGGCCACTTCGAGTTCTACTCCCGCGTCAACGTCGGGGTGGCCGTCGCCGCTCCCGACGCGCTGATCGTCCCCACGGTCTTCGACGCTGACCTCAAGGGCCTCCGCCAGATCGCGGCCGAGACCAGGGCGCTTGCCTCGCGCGTGCGGGATGGCTCGATTACCCCGCCGGAGCTCTCCGGCGCCACCTTCACGGTTTCCAACCTGGGCATGTACGGGATCTCCAACTTCCACGCCGTGATCAACACCCCACAGGCGGCCATCCTCGCCATCGGCGAGCTGAAGGCGAAGCCGGTGGTCGCCGATGACGGCTCGTTCGAGGCTCGCCAGCTGATGGAAGTCACCCTCGCCTGCGACCACCGGATCCTCTACGGCGCCGACGGCGCCCTCTTTCTCCGGCGCGTGCGGGCGCTGCTCGAGGAGCCGATCGCGCTCGCCCTCTGACTCCGGCCATGGACTCAGCCACCGGCCAGCGGGCGATCGAGGTCCCGGTCGACTCCTTGCCGCCGGTGGACGAGCACGGGGTCGAGATCGCCGCCGACGCCGATCAGGTCTGGGAGGCCCTGGCGGCGACCCTGCCGAAGAGCCTGAACACGCGGCGGTCCGCGGGCCTCGCCAAGGTGCTCAACTGCGCCTTCACCGAGGCGAGCGGCGAGCCCACCGTGATCGGCTCGACCGTGCCCGGCTTCATCGTCTCCCGCTCGATCCGCCCCTCGGTCCTCGCCCTCCTGGGACAGCATCGCTTCTCGCGCTACGCGCTCGTCTTCCGGATCGACGAGCTCGGCACCGGTCGCTCCCGGCTTCGGGCCGAGACCAGGGCGGAGTTCCCGCGGGCGAAAGGGCGCGTCTATCGAGCCCTGGTGATCGGCACCGGCGGTCACATCCTGGTCGTGCGCCGGATCCTCTCGGCGGTCCGCCGCCGCGCCGAGGGCAAGCGAGCGACAGTGGACCGCGCCCAGATTCGCCAGTGGGTGACCGACTACGAGCGCGCCTGGCGAACGGATGGGACGGGTTCGCTGTCCGAACTTTTCAGCGAGGACGCCACCTATTCCACCTCCCCCTTCGAAGAGCCGCACCACGGCCTCGGGGCGATCGCCTCGATGTGGGAGCGGGAGCGCCTCGGCCCCGACGAGTCGTTCGCGATGAACAGCGAGGTAGTCGCGGTCGAAGCCGACACCGGTGTGGTCCGGGTCGAGGTCCGCTACGGGCCGCCGAAGGAAAAGCTCTACCGCGACCTCTGGATCGTCCGCCTGGACGCCGATGGCCGCTGCATCCACTTCGAGGAGTGGCCGTTCTGGCCGCCCGGGACCGAGGGTGCGCCCACACGAGGCGGCGACGCCTGAGGGATGCTGCCGACGTGGGAGAAGGAGACGTCGAGCTCATGGGCGGCCTGTTCGCGGTCGCCCAGGGCGCGCGCCGACCCGTGGGACACTGTGGGCATGGACGAGGTCTGGTGCGTACGGGTCGGCTTGGTGCCCTACGGCGAGGCGCGAAAGGCGCAGAAGGCGGTCGAGCTCGCTCGGCAGGCGGACGAGATCCCGGACGTCCTCCTCCTGCTCGAGCACCCGCCCGTGTACACCAAGGGACGCCGATCCGACCCGGCCGAGCTGCCGATGGGCGAGGACTGGTACCGGATGCAGGGGATCGAGGTGACCGAGACCGACCGCGGCGGACTGGTCACCTACCACGGACCTGGCCAGCTGGTCGGCTACCCGATCGTCGACCTGAAGCCCTACGGGGGGGACGTCCACGACTACATCAGGCGGATGGAGCGGCTGATGATCGACTCGATCGCCGACTTTGGCGTCGAGGCCGAGGTGATCGAGGGCCTCACCGGCGTCTGGGTTGGCGGCCGCCCGCCCGCGGGCCGCAAGATCGGCTCGATCGGGGTTCATGTGAACAAGGGCGTCACCACGCACGGCTTCGCCGTCAACGTCAACAACGACCTGCAGCCGTTCGACTGGATCGTCCCCTGCGGGATCGAGGGCGTGCAGATGACCTCGCTCTGCCGAGAGCTGGGCGCCGAGCAGGACATGGGCGCCTACATGGACGCGGTGACGGCTCGCTTCACCGCGATCTACGAGCGCCGTGGGGCGGTCATGACCGCCGGCGAGCTGGCCGAGATGGTTTCCGGGACCGAGGCGCTGGCGGCGGCAAAGCCTTGGCCGTCGGGGGAGGCCGGCGCGGCCTCGGTACGGTAGGCGGGAATGGCACCGGAACAACATCTCACGGGTCGCGACCCCACTAAACGGGTCGCTCCTAACGGAGCGCCCTCGCATGACCCTCGCATCCTGGACGAGCGCCTTCACGTGACTCGCTCGCGCGCCAAGCCCGGTGGCCGGGCGGCCGACGGCGAGGGCAAGGTCGGATTCCGGGAGCGGAAGCCGCCCTGGCTGAAGGTGCCCGCGCCGGGCGGGCCCAACTACCGCCGGCTCAAGCAGACGATCTCCGAGGCCAACCTGCACACCGTCTGCGAGGAGGCGAACTGCCCCAACGTCGGCGAGTGCTGGGAGCGGGGCACCGCCACCTTCATGATCCTCGGCGACGTCTGCACCAGGCGCTGCGGCTTCTGCAACGTGCAGACGGGCAAGCCGACCTGGAACGACCCGCTCGAGCCGTTGCGGGTCGCCAACCAGGTGAAGCGGATGGGCCTCCGGCACGCGGTGATCACCTCGGTAGACCGCGATGACCTTCCCGATTACGGGGCCGGCGCCTTCGTCGGGGTAATCCGCTCGATCCGCAAGCTGGCGCCGGGCTGCAAGGTCGAGGTCCTCACTCCCGACTTCCGCGGTGAGGAGATGCCGCTCGCCAAGGTGGTCGCCGAGCGGCCCGATGTCTTCAACCACAACGTGGAGACGGTGCCACGGCTCTACCCGATCGCCCGCCGGGGCTCCGAGTTCATGCGCTCGGCGAGGGTGCTGCGGATGGCCAAGGAGATCGCCGGCGCGGAGGTGGTGACCAAGTCCGGCCTCATGGTCGGCCTCGGGGAGGAGTTCGAGGAGATGGTCGAGGCCTTCGGGATCCTCCGCGAGCACCAGGTTCAGGTGCTGACGGTGGGCCAGTACCTGCGCCCCACCGAGAACCACCTGCCCGTGGCCCGCTACTGGCACCCCGAGGAGTTCGAAGCGCTGGAGAAGGCGGCCTACGAGCTCGGCTTCGAGTCGGTCGCCTCCGGGCCCCTCGTTCGCTCCTCGTATCACGCGGACGAGCAGCTGCCGCAAACCGCTACTGCCTAGATCGCCTGGCCCGCGGGTCCTGTCACCGCGGGAGAGGCGGCTAGGGAGGTGCAGCTTTGGGTGCAGAAGTGTGTTTCTGCCTGCGTACGCTCGGAATCTTGCGACTTCTCAGGCACAAGACCGCCGTTGTCTGCCTCGCCATCTCGATGGTGGCGCTGTTGGCGATCGCCGGGTCCGGAGGCGGGGCGGCAGCCCAGGAGGCGGCGCCCGCCCCCGAGAAGGCGAAGAACCCGCTTGCGGGCGACGGGATGTGGATCTGGTATGTGAGCCGCTCCAATCGCGGCAAGGTCGGCCGGATCGCCGCCAGGGCGCACGCGCGCGGGATCGAGACGGTGCTGATCAAGTCGGGCGACGGCAAGAAGTACTGGGGCCAGTTCTCCGCTTCGCTGGTCTCTGCGCTCAAGGCCAGGGGCCTCAATGTCTGCGCCTGGCAGTTCGTCTATGGCAGCTCCCCCGCAAGGGAAGCGAGCGTCGGCGCGGCCGCGGTCGCCCGCGGCGCGGACTGCCTGGTGATCGACGCCGAGGGTCACTACGAGGGGCGTTATCCGCAGGCCTCCACCTATATGAGCGCGCTGCGCTCCCAGGTCGGCCCCGACTATCCGATCGCGCTCGCCGCCTTCCCCTATGTCGACTATCACCCGGCCTTCCCGTACTCGGTCTTCCTCGGCCCCGGCGGCGCTCAGTACAACGTCCCGCAGCTCTACTGGAAGACGATCGGCACCAGCGTCGACACCGGCTTCACCCACACCTACGTCTTCAACCGCGCCTACGGCCGGCCGATCCTGCCGCTCGGCCAGGTCTACCTGAACCCGAAGCCAAAGGCGATCCGCCGCTTCCGCTCCCTCGCGCTCGCCCACGGGATGGAGGGGGTGAGCTGGTGGTCGTGGCAGAGCGCCGGCAAGCGCCAGTGGAAGGCGGTGGGAGCCCCGGTCGCAGCCCCCGCCGGGTACGTGCCCTACAACAGCTATCCGTTCCTGCGCCTCGGGTCAAAGGGGGACCTGGTCGCCTGGGCGCAGCAGCTGCTCGCCGGCGGCGGCTATTCGACGCCGATCACCGGCTACTTCCAGGCGCCCACCCAGAGCGCCGTCTACTCCTTCCAGGCAGCCAAAGGT
>JBOGZE010000089.1:0-11286 GCA_050697055.1 Solirubrobacterales bacterium | reverse complement strand
GCCGTCCGGCTCGTTGTCCTGGACAAACGCCGTGACCACGTAGGCCGGCGACCGGTTGAAGTCTACGACCACCCGCAGCCACCGCCGGGGATCGAGATCCCGGCGGAAGAAGCGCTCCCGACCTGGTGCCGGATCGTCCTCGCGGAAGTGCGGCCGGCTGACGACATCGAGGATCGCGTCGACGTGCCGCAGCATCTGCGGCCGCCGTCGCTGCAGGTGCCCGCGGGTGCGCTCATCAAAGACGACGGTGCGACCGTCGGATCGGTAGTTCGATAGCGCTGCGCCTCCACGAACCCGACGCTAGATGGGGGAGCGGACGCGCGGAGCGTGCCGATCGCTCAGGGTGCGTTCCGATCGCCGCGAGGACGGCTCGCTGCCAGGCGCCCAACGCCGTCGGGGTCTTGTCGCTCCTCAAACTCGCGCGTCAAGCGGATGGGTTGCAACCGCGGTCACGGTGCCGCAACAGCGCTTGTACTTGACGCCCGAGCCGCACCAACACGGCTTGTTTCGTCCGGGTGGCCAGGACCGGGCGTTGCCGCGGCGCAGCATCTCGGCGGCAAACAGGTCTCTGGATTCGCCCGGATCGATCTGCCGCTCCTCGGCGAATACGATTAGGTCAGCGACCCGCAGGTCAACCAGCGCGGGCCTGACTCCGTTCCGGGCCCAGCCTCGCAGTGTTGCCTCGAGTCGGCGGCAGTACTCCTCATGGGGAATCTCGCCCCAGAGCTCAGCCAGCTCACCCCAGAGCTCCCGCGCCTCCTCATAGTCCTGCGGCGGGAACCAGCCCACCGCCCAGGCCACGCCCGAGCGAGTGAGATCGAGACCGGGCCGCCCCTCGGGAGCATCCGGATCGGGAGGGACCTCGATCCCCGCCTCTGCGGCCATCCGGTCGGCAGCGGCGCCGACCACCTGGTGGCGCTCCTCCCAGGTGCGCGAGTTGAAGTCCTCCATCCAGGCCTGCAGCGCACCCGGGTCGGTCGGGTCGATCCCCTCCGACTGCATCTGGGCGACCATCGACTTCGCTAGTCCCCAGTTCCCGGGGTCCCTTGCCGCCTCGGCGAACTCACCACGCAGCTCGTCGCAGCGGGAGCTGAGGGCGGCAAGCGGGTCGCCGACCAGCAGCTCGACCGCGTCAAGGAAGGCGAGAAAGCCAGCGACGCAGTCGGGACCGTCGGCGATCAGCTCATCGTCAGTGTCGAGCTTCCGGGGCGCGAAGTCGACCAGAAACTCCTCGACATCAGCCGCGGTCCAGTGAGCCAGGTCACCGTCGACGTAGCCCCACTTCCATTGCAACATCGAGCCGGCGACGTACGCGCCGCTCCGCCACAGCGCCCCCTCGGTGCCGTGCGTCTCCTCAACCCAGCCGAGGAAGTCCTCGACCAATCGGTCCGAGAGCTCCTCGAATCGACCCTCGTCCTCCGACTCGACTTGAAGCGGCGAGGCCTCGCAAGCGAGCGCATGACTGAGCGCGGCCGGATCGATCCCGAGCGTCGGTGCGAGGATGGCGAGCAGCGTCGCCAGCTCGGGTCTCACCGTCATGCCCAGCTCGCGCGTTCGGGCGGAGGCCTCGCCGAGAGCGTGAGCGAGCTGCTCGGACGAGACGGGCCGCGCCCGAAGCTCTGCCTCACCGGCATCTTCGCCCCGGTACATCAGCTGCTCGGCTTCCCCCTCCTCCACCGGCTCGGCGAGCACGCCGTCGTCCAGGGCGCCTCCGGTCTGGCGGCGCTCGATTCCCAGGTAGCCAACCTGGACGCGGCGATCGCCGGGCCGGCGGAGCCGAACGAGGTAAAGGTCGGCGCCATCAAGCGCGTACAGCAGCGCCTGATCTAGCTCTCGTTCCCCAAGGCCTTGCGGGAGGCTGGGTTCCACGCCACGCCCGCGCAGGCGCGTCAGCGCCGCCTCCGTCATCGCCGCGGGTGCACCCGAGGCGAGCTGGGCAATTGCCCTGAGGACGATCGTGCCCGCTGGGCCCTGCCGGTTCTCGAGAGACTCCACCATCAGCTCGGGCACTCCCGCCGGCGCCGCGGCATCGGCAAGCGCACCGGAAATCGTGCTTGCGAGCCGCTCGAGCTCGAAGGGATCGTCGAGCGGCCCAGCCAGTCCAAGCAGCTCCTTCATCTCGGAGTCGATCAACTCGCGAGCGGCTTCCCTGTCCGTGTCGGTGAGCGGAGCGTCCAGGGCCCCGAAGCTAGCGCAGCGGTCGGTCGCCGGCAGGAGGCGAAGGCGGAACTTGCGCAAGTTGAGTCAAGCCCCCATTCCATCCTGCTCCGACCCCGCTTGAGCTGCTTCCAGATGAGGTTCGATCCAGCTTCGGTACCGGCCGATGAAGTCCCGGGCCGCTTCTCGCACGAGCTGCGTCGCCCGATGAACGTCACCGGCCGCCGTATCCACGTAGCTGTGCTCGATCATCACGCGGGCTTGCTGTGCCCGGATCAGCCGTCGGCAGAGCTCACCGTCGATCACCTTTGCGTCGCGCAGCGCCTCGAACGCCCGGTGGGATGTTGAGCCGTCGCTTCGGAGCGGCAGCCCAGCGAGTCGGACGCCGGCAACCGCGAGGTCGGCGACATAGTTCTGGAGCCGGCCGACGGCTCGCTCCACGGCCTGAACCCGGTTGTACTCCTCCATCTCCTCCGGGTCGGTCGCGTTGAAGGCGGCTTTGAATTGCACGACGTCGAAATCCTCACCAAACGTGGCCATCGCTATCTCGAGGGCCGCGTACTGGCGCGGAAAGTCCTCGAGGTGGCGGACGACGTCGCGCGCCCAGCGCTTGCGGTCCGCCTTGCGCGGCTCGCCGCCGACCATCTCTATGTCGCCAGCAGCCGATCGATGCCCGCGAGCGCGGAATGGGTGCGCTCGACTTCCTGCTTTCGACCACGGCGCCGCAGCTCGGGCTCACGACTGCGCAGCCTTGGCCACAGTCCCTCTCTGTCGACGAGGACGCGCCCTTCGACCAGGAGGTCGGCGAGGAAGAGTGGATCACCCTCGGCATCTTGCAGGCGCACGACATCGACCGGACGACCGGTCGCGGCCGTCAGCTTCGTGCTCAAGTCGACCACTCGCTCCAAGCTCGGATCACGTAGATCGACGAGCACGTCCACATCGCTGGTGGGCGCGTCGGTCCCCGTGGCTGTCGAGCCGAAGAGCAGTGCGAAGCGAACGTTCTGCTCCGTCCGCAAGCTCGCCCTAAGAGCGGAAAGCAAAGACCATGAACGCCGCACGAAACGCAACTCGGGGAGCGGCAGCTCCAAGGTTCTGGGCGTGGGCCTGGACGCATGCAGGGCGCCCTCGTTCACCGCTCGTCGCAGCGTTCTCTCGTTCACTCCCACTTCGTCAGCGAGCAATCCCAACATAGTCATGTGTCCATTGTAGTGCCATGATGTGTCCGATACAGCTGGTCGTATGTCCGCAGTAAAGAGAGAAACGTAGTGGTGGATCGGGCCGTCGAGCTCAAAGGCATCGAGCTCGCCGGAGGGGCGGGATCAACGCCGAACAGGGGTCCATCAACCCGGCCTGACAGGTCTGGCCTGCGTTCCATCCATACGGGGACGGATCTAGCTGTGGTTGAGCGGGAGGTGGATAGGGGGAACTCGAAACGCTAGAACGACCCGAAGTCGATCCCTTCAGCTTGCCGGGTTCCCACCTGATCGATGGGAACGATTTCGCGGCCGAAGGGAAGCAGAGAAACCATCACAAGCTTCAGATTGGCCATCGCGAGCGGGATGCCGATGATCGTGATCGCAAGCAGGAACGACGAGATCAGATGCATGCCGGCGAGCCACCATCCGGCCAACACAAACCACAAGATGTTTCCGATCGCCGATGCGGCTCCCGCCTCGGGGCGCTTCACAAGGGTTCGGCCAAACGGCCAGATCGTGAACGAGGCGATCTTGAACGCCTGAAGCCCAAAGGGAATCGTGATGATCAGGATGCACATCACGATGCCCGCAAGGCACCAGGCAATCGCGGACCAGAACCCCGCCAGGACCAGCCAGATGATATTCAGCGCTATCCGCATGCGCTTGCGGGCACGGAGCTATAACCCGGGCAAGCTGATGTAGGCGTGGCTGCTGCCGAAGCCAAGTACGTTGAAGCGCATCTCCGGCAGCTTCTTAGCGGCTTGCGCGGGCACATCGAAGACCACAGGCCCTTGGATTGTTGCGTAGGGAGCTCCTTCGCGAGCACAAGATTGCGTCGCGGTGGAGCCAACCCGACGACTTCGTCTTTCCCGGGCGCCACCGGGACAAGCCGCGCGACCGGAACAGCGTCCGCAAGCGCGCCCTCTACGCCGCGATCGAGCGAGCCAACGAGCGGCTCGCTGCCGAGGGCAAGCCGCCACTCTCAGAGGGCATCACCTTCCACGCCCTCCGCCGGACCTACGCCGCACTCCGCGCCGAGTTCGGGGAGCACCCCGCGATCACGCGGCGCAGATGGGCCACCGCGATCCGCGGATGACCCTTCGCGTCTACACCGACGTCACCGGAATGAAGCCGCAGACGAGCCTCGGAGGGCTCCTCGGCGACTCCGATTGGGCACTATTGGGCACTGGCGGCCCAAATGACCCGGATTCGATGGAAGCTGCGGAGCCGTCAGAGAACGACGAAAAGTGCCCACTTGCAGCAACTTCGTCTAGCGGGAGCGACGGGACTCGAACCCGCGGCCTCCGGCGTGACAGGCCGGCGCTCTAACCAACTGAGCTACGCCCCCGGGGCGCAGTATTCGGCGGCGCTCTTGTCGCCGCCGTTTGTGTAGTGGAGGCTAGCCTGCCAGCTCTTGCACGTTGACGGCGACCGGCCCTTTGGGGCCGTCCTCGGCCTCGTAGGAGACGCGAGCGCCATCGTTGAGCGAGCGGTAGCCATCACCGCTGATCGAAGAGAAGTGGACGAAGAGGTCCTTGCCGCCGTCGTCCGGGGTAATGAACCCGTATCCCTTCTCGTTGCTGAACCACTTAACGGTGCCTTCTGCCATTCGTATAACCCTCCTCGGGACTTTCACGTGCGCGAGGAGGCGCCGAAGCACCAACTCCTACACACACACAAACTTGGGGATTGACTCCCTGATTCGCCGGGCAAGGTAGCGAACCCGGGCGCCGGACGCCTTCACCCAACGGGCCGATTAGGGTCCCGCCGATGAGGATCGTCAGCTACCGCTCGAGCGACGGAGATCGCGCCGGGGTCGAGACCGAGGACGGGGTGATCGACGCCGGCGAGCTGCTCGGAGCCGGCCGGCTCAAGGTGCGCGAGCTGATCGCTTCGGGTCGCGTCGGTGAGCTGGCGAAAGTGGCGGCCGGGGGCGGCTCGGCGGCGCCGATCTCAGAGCCCAAGCTGCTGCCGCCGGTCCCGGACCCGGAGAAGATCGTCTGCATCGGCCTCAACTACGGTGCGCACGCGGCCGAGGCGGGCATCGATCCGCCGGAGGTGCCGACCTTCTTTGCCAAGTTCCGCAACGCGCTCGCGGCCCCGGGCGCTCGGGTGGAGCTGCCAGCCGCCAGCAGCAAGGTCGACTACGAGGCCGAGGTCGCCTTCGTCGTCGGGCGGCGCTGCAAGGAGATCGACCCGGGCGAGGCGCTGGAGGCGGTCGCCGGCTTCATGCTCCTCAACGACCTCTCGGCCCGGGACCTGCAGTTCGCAACGCCACAGTGGATCCCGGGCAAGGTCTTCGACGGCGCCGCCCCTTGCGGCCCCGCCCTCGTCACCCCGGACGAGGCGGGGCCCGACGACGCGATCTCCTTCTCCCTGGAGCTGAACGGCGAGCGGATGCAGGAGGCCTCGACCGCCGATCTGATCTTCAAGGTGCCGGAGCTGCTCGCTCATCTCTCCCGGCTGATGACCCTGGAGCCCGGCGACATCGTCTCCACCGGCACCCCGGCGGGCGTCGGCAGCACCCGCGACCCGCGCGTCTGGCTGAAGGCCGGCGACGAGATCGTGATCAGCTCGCCGACCCTCGGAACCCTGCGCACGGAGCTCGGCTAGCGGTGCGTGAGGAACCGGTCATCTCCGGCGCCGTCCTCAAGGCGGCCTTGGTGATCCTCGTCGCCGGCGCCCTCGGTGTCGGCGCCTACGCGCTCGTCGGCGGTGGGATCCACATCGACCTCCCTGACCTGCCGGACATCGACCTCGAGACAACGGGAAGCGAGACCACCGAGCTCGAGGACACCACGCTTCAGGACACCACCGTCGGGCAGAGCGAGACCGAGCCGCAGGCGACCGATCCCTTCACCAGCGCCGGCTTCGCCGCCGCGATCGAACAGGTCAAGGGCGAGGTCGGCCCCGGGCAGGAGCTCACCCGCCTCTTCATCAACGACGTGCAGACCCAGTTCATCGTCCGCCGGGGCGACGAGATCGAGGCGTACAGCGTCCGCGCCGACACCGGCGAGATGACCCGCGCGGACGCCACGATCACGATCTCGGGCAACGCCAAGATCAGCGACTTCGCCTTCGCCCTCGATTCGGTTGATCCCGCCGCGGTCGATCGGATGCTGGCATCGGCGCGGAAGCAGAGCGGCGGCGCCGACTTCGAGCCAACTGTGCTCAGCCTCGAGCGGGCGATTCCCTTCGGCTCGAGGGAGCTGAGGTGGACGATCAACGCCGAGGGCGGCGGGCGAAACCTTCTCTACCGTGCGGCGGCCGACGGCAGCGGGGTCGAGAACGTCGGCGGCGCCGGCACCGCGATCCCGCCCGCCGCGCAGCAGGCCGAGAAGCTCAACGACTGCATTCAGGCGGCGGGGCAGGACCCGAACGCGATCTTCGCCTGCCTGGACAAGTTCAACTAGCTGCCATCAGGTCGCGGCTGCGGGCAGCCGCTAGCCGCTTCGCTCCTCGATCAGCTCCTCGATTCGCCCGTAGACCTCTGGGGCGTCCTTCTTCAACCGCTTTACCTCGAAGTGCCCCATGCTGATCAGCTTCAGCGGCGATGTGGCGGTGACCGTGGCGCTGCGGACGTCGTCGTCGAGCATCCCCTGCTCACCAAAAATGTCGCCCGGCCCGAGGTCGGCGATATGCTCGCCGTCGCGGGTGACCTCGGCGGTGCCCTCCTCGATCGCCATCAGCTCTCGCGAGAAGCCGCCCTCGGAGACCACCTCGGTTCCCTCGGAGACCTCCTTCGACTCCGCGAACGTGGCCACCTGCTTCAGCTCATCGTTGGAGGCGTCGGAGAACAACGGGATCCTCTTCAGCTGGCTCGGTTCCAAGCTTCCTCCCCTCGTCGCCGTTTCGGGGCAACCTAGTACATGCGGATAGAGTGAGCCGCCCAGACACGACTTCGAGGGGAGACATCCATATGGGACTGATGGACAACATCAAGAAGGCTCAGGAGATGGCCCAGCAGGCGCAGCAGCAGGGGGGCGGTGCGGCCGCCCAGATGCCGGACGCCGGCGACATGCAATACGCGCAGCTGGCGCAGAAGATCGCCACCAGCGGCCTCCCCGGCGTCGCCACGATCAACAAGATCGGCGAGACCGGCAAGACCGACGCCGGCGTCAACAAGCAGTACGCGATCGACGTCTCGATCGAGCTCGAGGCCGGTGACAAGTACGACACCACCGTGTTGCAGAGCCTGACCGACGATGCGATCGGATCCGGCCACTACGAGCCGGGCAAGCGCTTCGAGGTCAAGGTCGACCCCGACGACAAGAGCCAGGCGCTGCTCTACGGGCTTGCCGACTAGCCGCCGACAAACTCGGGCAACCCGGGTCACAGGCCGGCAATCGGCGCCATATTTCTCTGGTCTCGGCTAAACGTTGACCGGCTCGAGCCGCGGGTCGCCTCGGCGCACCTCGAAGGCGGCGGCGCACCGCTCGCCCGGAAGGGGCTCGAGGACGCCGTCGACGTGCCACCACTCGGCACGAAACCGCTCGCGGTCGAGGTCGCAGACCACGTACCCGTGGCTCGCGAGCTCGCACCAGAGAATGTGGTCGAGGGCGGCGACAATCGCGTCCTCGGAGGCGAGAACCACCTCGTCGCGCTGGCCGACCCCGAGCTTCTCGTCGAGGTTCTGGGATGTGAGGCTGGGGGAGGTGATCTCCACCGCTGCCGGCGGTGATCCCACCTCGCCGACCTCGGAGGCGAGGCTGACGTGGATGTCCGCGCTGAGCAGGACGACGTCGTCGAGTGTCCCGAACCTCTCGAGCAGGACGGAGCGCTCGGCCGGGTAGCCGTCCCATTGGTCCTCGTCCGGTCCCTCGCCGTCTTCGTCGATCAGCTTCAGCTTCAGCATCGCCGTCCTCAGGAGCCCGCTGGGTCGCTCGCACCAGGTGCGGACGAAGACCGACGGCGAGGCGATCAGGCGCCAGGAGGCGGCAGAGGAATCGAGCGCCGAGAGCAGCCACTCTCGCTGCTCTGAGCCGAGCATCGAGCGCCCCGGCTCGCTCATCTCAGGCTCGAGGGCGGGCCGGTCGCGCCGGCTGCGGATGTCGAGCAGGAAGAGGTCGGCGAGGTCGCCGACCGATACCTGGCGGAAGACCCTGCTCGAGTCGGCGAGGTCGGGCGGGCGCACCGGCAGCCACTCCGAGCGAGCCCGGAAGGCGTCCTCCCTGCGCTGCTCCCAGGGGCCATGCTCGGCCGGGTCGTGGGCATCGGATCCTCCCGCCCAGGCGCCGTCCGCGAGCTCGTGGTCGTCGAGCAGCGGGATGATCGGCAGCGCCACGTGCAGGGACTGCACGTCGGGGTCGCGGCGGTACTGCCGGTAGCGCGTCCGGTACTCGGCGAGGGTGCGGCACTCTCCGAGCGGCTCGAACGGTCGTCCGATGTCTGCGCCCGGCGTCTGCCCCTTTGCCGGGACGTTGCCTGCCTCGTAGATGTAGTCGCCGAGGTGGAGCAGGAAGTCAAGGTCGTCGCGCTCGGCGATCCGCGCATAGGCGTTGAAGTAGCCGGCGTTGAACTTCGCGCAGGAGCAGGTGGCGAAGCGCAGGCGGTCTGCCTCAGATCGCAGAGTCCATGTCCGGCCCACGGGCGATGAATCGCTCTCGGCGCGGAAGCCGTAGTGGTAGGTCTCGCCGGGCTCGAGCCCCTCGACGTCCACGTTGACGGTGTGGTCACGCTCGGCCATCGCGGTGACTTCTCCGGAGCTGACGACGTCTCTGAGTCCCTCGTCGCGGGCGACGATCCATTCGACCGGGACCGTGGCCCGATCGGTGGTGACCCTGGTCCAGATCACAACCCGCTCGGTGGTTGGGTCGCCGCTGGCGACCCCGTGCGAGAACGAGGTTGAGCCGGCCAAATGGGCGGTACTGGGCTCGAACCAGCGACCTCTTCCTTGTAAGGGAAGCGCTCTCCCAACTGAGCTAACCGCCCTGGGTGCCAATAGGGTAGGGCCGTGAGGCTGCTGATCACGAGCTCGCGGATGCCGTTTGCGCTCGACGCGATCCGGAAGCTGGGCGAGCGCGGTCACGAGGTCTATGCCTCGGACAGCTACGAGGACTCGCCCGGCAGCCACTCTCGCTTCCTCGGGGGCCATTTCGTCACCGCCTCACCCTTCGGCGACCCGGAGGCGTTCGCCGCCGACGTCGAGCGAATCGCCGCCGAGAACGAGGTCGAGCTGATCCTGCCGATGTTCGGGGAGGTCTTCTACCTCGCCGCCCAGCACAAGCGGATCTCGGCGGTGACCAGGCTCTCCCGACAGTCGAGAAGCTCGGCGAGGAGCTCTCCTGGGACGGACAGCTGTCGCTGGACCTCGTCGATACCGACGACGGCCTGATGATGATCGAGTGCAACCCGCGGCCGACCTACGGGATCCTGCTGATGAGCGCCGAAGAGCTCGAGCTCGCCGAGCTCACCGGCACCGGCTGAGGCAGATGGACCTCGGGATCGACGGCCGGGTCGCGCTGGTGCTGGGCGCCAGCAAGGGAATCGGCCGGGGAATCGCCACGGCCCTTGCCCGCGAAGGCGCCCGGGTGGCAATCTCGAGCCGTTCCGCCGACACCCTGGAGGAGGCGGCGGACGAGATCGAGGGCGAGGTGAGCACGTTTGCCGCCGACACCGGCGACCTGGAGCGAATCCGCGCACTTCCCGATGAGGTCGGCGAGACGCTCGGCCCGGTGGAGATCCTGGTCACCAACACCGGCGGTCCGCCCGGGGGCGGAGCGCTGGAGAACTCACCGGAGGAGTGGGAGGTGGCCTTTCGCTCGCTGGTGATCGCGCCGCGGATCCTCGCCGAGGGGGTGCTGCCGGGAATGCGCGAGCAGCGCTGGGGGCGGATCGTCAACGTCTCCTCGAGCTCGATCAGGGAGCCGATCGCGGGGCTGACGCTCTCAAACGCCAACCGCCTCGCCGCCCTCGGGCTGTTCGAGACGCTCGCCGACGAGGTCGCCGGCGACGGGGTCACCGTCAACACGGTCGCCACCGGGATGTTCGCAACCGACCGGCTCGCCGACCGCCACGGCTCCCTGGAGCAAGCGGAGGCGGCGGCCCGGGAGCGGATTCCGGCGAGGCGGCTGGGAAGGCCGGAGGAGTACGGCGACCTGGTCGCCTTCCTCTGCTCGGAGCGGGCCGCCTATCTCACGGGCGCAGTGATCCCGCTCGACGGCGGCCTACTCCGGTCGGTGTAGTCAGTCCTGCTCGGGGCTCTCCTCAGAGCCCTCTTCGCTGTCGCCGCCCTCTTCGCTGTCGCCGCCCTCTTCGCTCTCGGCGCTCTCTTCGCTCTCGCCCATCCCGGCCTCGGCCTCGGCGACGGGCTCGGCGGTGGTGGCGGCCTCCTGCTCGGAGGCGGCCTCAGTGGTGCCGTCGGTCTCGGTCTCGGGCTGCTCCTGCTCCTGGTCCTGAAGCTCGTCGGTCATCCCGACCTCCTTTTCATCCGTCGTTTGCTCCCCAAGGAGGTGATAACGGCACTCGAGGGCGCCGGTGTAAAGGCGTTGTTGTCGACGGCGATCGAGCGGCTTTGGTTGAAGCTCAGGCGGGCGCCGGCCGGGGGCTGCGCCGGAAGGCGAGCAGCAGCCAGAGCCCGCCGGCGACGATCATCGCGACGCTGAACAACTGCGCCTGGGTCAGCCCCAGTGCGACGTCCTCGTTGTGACGGACGAACTCGACGAGGAAACGCTGGCTGCCGGCGAGCAGCAGGTAGAGCGCAAACAGCAGCCCGCCCGTGAGCCGGTTGCGCAATCGCCAGAGGACAATCGCGATCAGGCCCAGCGCGAGCGTCTCGTAGACAGGCGTCGGGTGGACCTCCTGATCGGTGGGCACGGTGCCGTCCGGGTAGGCCATCGCCCACGGTCCGCCCCAGGCCTTGCCGTAGTCGCCGTCGCCGGAGAGCTGGCAGCCGACGCGACCGATCCCCTGGCCCAGCGCCAGGGCCGGA
>JBOGZE010000088.1:0-9534 GCA_050697055.1 Solirubrobacterales bacterium | reverse complement strand
TCCCCTACATGATCATGGCGATCATCTACCGCAACGTCCCGCGCAAGAAGGTGAACGAGATGATGCTGCTCGGCGAGCAGATCTCCGCCGAGGAGGCGGTCACCTACGGGCTCGCAAACAAGGTCGTTCCCGCTGGGGAGTTCGAGGCGGCGGTGAACGAGTGGGCGAGCATGCTGGCCGCGAAGAGCCCGGTCTTGATGCGGCTCGGCCACGACGCCATGTACCGCCAGCAGGACATGGCGCTGGACGACGCGCTCGAGTTCCTCCGCTCCCAGCTCTCGCTTACCTTTTCCACCGAGGACATCCAGGAGGGCGTCAGGGCGTTCTTCGAGAAGCGGGACCCCGAATGGAAGGGGCGCTGATGGACGAGCAGACGGACAGGACCGAGACCGAAGAGCAGGAAGCCAGGGAGGAGCGGCAGAAGACCGAGGAGCGGGAGGCGGTCGGCGACGGGCAGCCCGCCAGCGAGTCTGAGCCCGCCGCCCCCGAAGTCGACGCGGCTCCGGCTGACGCTCCGGAGGCTCCCGGGCGCACCGAGCACGGCACCGAGACCGGGATGAAGCACCTGGTGGAGGATCTCCATGAGCGCCGAGATCAGGCCAAGCTCGGCGGTGGCGAGGAGAAGATCGCGGTCCAGCACGAACGCGGCAAGCTCACCGCCCGCGAGCGCCTCGACCTGCTCTGCGACCAGGGCAGCTTCGTCGAGCTGGGAATCCACGGCGGGCCCCACTTCTCCCAGCGGGCGATGGAGGGGCGCGATGCCCCCGCCGACGGGGTGATCACCGGCTGGGGCTACGTGGACGGGCGCCCCTGCGCGATCGCCGCCTACGACTTCACCGTGATGGCCGGCTCGATGGGGATGACCGGCGAGCTCAAGGTCACCCGCCTCCGGGAGATGGCGCTTCAGAAGCGGATGCCGATGGTCTGGCTGCTCGACTCCGCGGGCGCCAGGATCCAGGAGGCGACCGGCTCGCTGTTCGCAGGCTCCGGCCACCTCTTCCGCGAGGAGGTGACGATGTCGGGGGTGATCCCGCTGGTGGCGGGGATGCTCGGCCCCTGCGCGGCCGGGACCGCCTACATCCCCGGGCTTGCCGACTTCGTCCCGATGGTGGTCGGTCAGGGGGCGATGGCGCTGGCCGGTCCACACCTGGTCAAGGCGGTCACCGGCGAGGAGATCTCGATGGAGGATCTCGGCGGCGCCAAGGTCCACTGCCGCAAGTCCGGCGTCGGCGACCTCGAGGTGGCCGACGATGCCGAGTGCATCGAGGTGATCAAGCGCTACCTCTCCTTCTTCCCCGCCCACTGCGAGGAGCGGCCGCCGGTGGTTCAGGCGAAGGATCCCGACGACCGGATGTCGGAGCGGCTGCTCGACATCGTCCCCGAGTCATCGCGGCATCCCTACGACATGTACGAGGTGATCCGGGAGATCGTCGACGACGGCGAGATCCTCGACATCAAGCCGAAGTTCGCCCGCACGCTGATCACCTGCCTGGCCCGCTTCGGGGGCCAGCCGACCGGGATCGTCGCCAACCAGCCCAAGCACCTCGGCGGCATCCTCGAGAACGACTCCGCCGATAAGGCGGCGCGCTTCATCAACCTCTGCGACGCCTTCGGCATCCCGCTGCTCTTCCTCCAGGACGTGCCCGGATTCATGGTCGGCTCCAAGGTCGAGCACGCCGGGATCATCCGCCACGGGGCGAAGATGCTCTACGCGGTCTCCCGGGCCACCGTCCCGAAGGTGACCTTGGTCGTCCGCAAGGCCTACGGGGCCGGCTACTACGTGATGTGCGGCAAGGCTTACGAGCCCGACCTGATCGTCGCCTGGCCGACCGCCGAGATCTCGGTGATGGGGCCGGAGGGCGCGGTCAACATCATCGGCCGCGCCGCGATCGAGGCCTCCGCCGACGCGGAGCGCACCCGTCAGGAGATGCTCGAGAACGTGAAGAAGAACATCGACCCCTACATCGCGGCGAAGAACGCGCTGATCGACGACGTGATCGATCCGCGCGAGACCCGGCCGACGGTGATCCGAGCCCTGCGGATGGCCAGGGACAAGCGCGTCGATCGGCCCTGGAAGCGGCACGGGGTGATGCCGGTCTGAGCAGGTTCGAGGACCCGGTGATCCTCAGCTGCTCGATCTCGGGGGCGATCGCGAATCGCGAGCAGTGTCCGGCGATCCCCTACACGCCCGAGGAATACGCGGCGGAGGCGCGCCGGGCAGTAGACGAGGGCGCCTCGCAGATCCACATCCACGCTCGCACCCCCGATGGGACGCCCTCCTACGAGGTCGAGGACTTCCGGGCGATCACCGAGGCGATCCAGACCGAGGTCGAGGACGTGATCATCAACTACTCGACCGGCGCGATCGGCGTTCCGATCGAGAAGCGGATCGCCTACCTGCGCGAGCTCAGGCCGGATGTCGCCGCGCTCAACATGAGCAGCATGAATTACGCCAAGTACTCGCGGCGGCGCAGGGACTTCATCTTCAAGGCCGTGTTCGAGAACAGCTTCGACACGATCACCCAGTTTCTGACCGAGATGAACGAGCTCGGGATCCAGCCCGAGCACGAGTGCTTCGACGCCGGCCACGTCGCCAACCTCGATCCGTTCCTCGACATGGGGCTGCTGGAGCCGCCGCTCCAGATCTCCCTGGTGATGGGAGTGAACGGCGGGATCCGGCCGAACGCCCGCAATGTCGGCTTCATGTCGGAGCAGATTCCCGGCGGGCCGGAGGGGCCCAACAACTGGCAGGTGATCGGCGTCTCCCGCGACCAGTGGAAGCTCCTCGCCGCCTCGCTCATCCTCGGCGGCAACGTCCGCGCCGGGCTCGAGGACAACCTCTACCTGCCGAGCGGCGAGATGGCGAAGTCGAACGGCGAGCTGATCGCGAAGGCGCGACAGATGGCCGAGGACGTCGGGCGGCGGGCGGCCACCGTGGCGGAGGCCCGCGAGTTGCTCGGCGTGCCCAAGCGGGAGGCGGCGAAGGCGTGATGGCGGAAGGCGCCCTCTCCGACGTCCGGGTGCTCGACCTCACCCGGTTGCTGCCCGGTGGCTTCTGCACGATGCTGCTGGCGGACCTCGGGGCGGAGGTCCTGAAGGTGGAGGACACCGGGATGGGCGACTACGTCCGCTGGGCGCCGCCCTACTACGAGGGCGCGGAGGACTCGGCGAAATCGGCGCTCTACCTGTCGCTGAACCGCGGCAAGCGCTCGATCCGGATCGAGCTCAAGTCCGAGGGCGGCCGAGAGGTGCTCCTGCGGCTCGCCCGAGACTACGACGTGCTGGTGGAGAGCTTCCGGCCGGGGGTGCTCGACCGCCTCGGGGTCGGCTACGAGCGGCTGCGGGAGGAGAACCCCGGTCTCGTCTACTGCGCGATCTCCGGCTACGGCCAAGACGGGCCCAACCGCGACCGCTCCGGGCACGACATGAACTACCTCGGCCTCAACGGGCTCCTCGGCCTAACCGGTGAGGCGGACGGCCCGCCGGTGCAGTCGGCGGGCCAGATCGCCGACCTCGGCGGCGGCGGGCTGATTGCGGCCTTCACCATCCTCGCGGCGCTCCGAGAGCGCCAGCGCTCCGGCGAGGGACAGTTCCTCGACGTCTCGATGACCGACGGCTCGCTCAGCTGGCTGGCGATGGTCGCAGGCGAGTACTTCGCATCCGGCGTCGCCCCCGCCCGGGGGCACATGAATCTTTCCGGAGGGCTCGTCTGCTACCGCCCCTATGCATGTAAGGACGGCCACGTCACCCTCGGCGCGCTCGAGCCGAAGTTCTGGCAGGAGTTCTGCCGCGGCGTCGGCCGCGAGAACCTGATCCAGCATCAATTCGAGCCCCCTGGATCTGAGACCCACAAGGAGGTCGAGAAGATCTTCGCCGAGCGCACGCGCGAGGAGTGGCGGCAGTTCGCCTCCGAGCACGACTGCTGCCTGGAGCCGGTGCTGGGCGTCGACGAGGCGCTCGACTCCGACCTGGTCCGGGCGCGGGAGATGGTGGTCGAGGTCGATCAGCCCGGCGCCGAGGAGCCGGTGCGGATGCTCGGGTTCCCGGTGAAGCTCAGCCGCACCCCCGGCGGACCGCAGGGCCCGGGCCCGGCGCTTGGCGAGCACACCGACGAGGTCCTGGAGGGCGCGGGCTACTCGGCCGAGGAGGTCGCGAAGCTGAAGGAGGAGGGAGCAGTCGGCGGCCCCGCCGAGCCGGCCGCGCGCTCGTTCATGGCATGAGCTTCCCGGAGACCAAGAACGACGAGATGCTGCGGATGGGGGAGCTGGCGGAGGCCTCGGGCGTCTCGGCGGCAACGATCAAGCATTACCTGCGCGAGGGGTTGCTGCCCGAGCCGGTCAAGACCTCCCGCAACATGGCCTACTACCCGGCCGAGTTCGCCGAGCGCATCCGCCTGATCAAGCAGCTGCAGGAGGAGCGCTACATGCCGCTGCGGGTGATCAAGGACTTGCTCGAGGAGGATCCGGATCGCGCCAAGGCCCTGATCGAGCTCGGCGACAAGATGCTGGAGCGGGTGCTCGAGGGGGAGAGCGAGCGGGTCAGCGCCGCAGAGGTCCGCCATCGCTACGGCGTTCCCCAGGAGGCGCTCGACCGCCTCGCAGAGCTCGAGGTGATCACACCCGACAAGAAGGGGTATTCGCCCAGCGACGTGCGGATCGTCGAGGCGATCAGCCGCTTCCGGGCCGGCGGCTACGACGAGCGGATCGGGTTCACCGTCTACGACACCCTTCGCTACAGGAACGCGATGGCCGAGCTGGTCAGCGAGGAGGTCGACGTACTGATGGAGCGGCTCGCCGGCGAGATGGACGGCGACGAGGCGATGAGGTTGATCGAAGCGGGTACCCAGCCGCTCAACGACCTGCTGGCGGCGATGCACACCAAGGCCCTGGTGGCCGAGCTCGAGCGCCGCCGCGGCTCGGACGGCGAGAACACGAAAGCCTGAGTTGGCCGGCTGGGCGGTCGGCCTGCTGGTCGTCTATCTGGCCTTCGCCTTCGGCGTCCGGGTGGGGGTCGCCCTGCGGACCACGGGCCGCACCGGCATCGCCGGCCTCGGCGGCGCCCCGCCGCTGGAGCTGCTCGGCGGCGGGCTCTTCGTCGCGGCGATGGCGATGGGTTCGGCCAACCCGGTCCTCGTCCTCGCCGACGTGCTCGAGCCGATCGAGGATCTCGAGGCCGGGGCCCTGCGGGCGATCGGCTTCGTCTGCTGCGGCGTCGGGATCGTCGGCACCTTCCTCGCCCAGATGGCGATGGGCGCCTCCTGGCGGATCGGCGTCGACGAGAGCGAGCACACCGAGCTGGTCACCGGCGGCGTCTTCTCGCTCTGCCGCAACCCGATCTACGCGTTCATGGTCGTCGCCTGGATCGGCTTCGCCCTGCTCGTCCCGACCTGGCTGTCGCTCGCCTCGACCCCGGCGGCCATCGTCGCCTTCGAGGTACAGGTTCGCCTGGTCGAGGAGCCGTTCCTGATCGACGCCCACGGCGATGCCTACCGCGCTTGGGCCTCCCGCGTCGGCCGGTTCGTCCCCGGCCTCGGCCGGCTGTCCCCGAGCGAGTGAGGGGAGATCGGCGCCGGCTAGGCGCGGGCGGCGGGGATCGAGTGCCGGGCCGCCTCGATCGCGTCGAGCTCGACCTTGGAACCGGTCTCTCGCGCCACCTCGGCGGCCTCGTCGAAGGCCTCCCGGGCGCCTGCCGCCTTACCCGCGGCCGCTCGGACCTCCCCCAGGGCCCGGAGCGCCCGCGGCAGCGCCCAGCGCATACCGCGATCGCGAGCGATCGCGGCGGCCCCCTCGGCCCGCTCGAGTGCCTCCTGGACCTTTCCCACTCCGAGCAGGGCCTGCGCATGCAGGGCGCCTCGCCAGGCCTCGGCTTCGCCGCCCGTGCCCATCGCGTCGCGGTAGAGGCGCTCGGCGCGCTCGATCGCGTCGACGGCGCCGGACGCGTCTCCCGCGTCCAGACGCACGACGCAGAGGTAGACGAGCGCCCAGGTTCGAGAGAAGACATCGCCGAGGCGCTCAGTGAGCTCGTAGTTGCGCTGGGCTTGGGCAAGAGCCGACTCGGGGTCGCCCAGGACCGAGGCCAGCAGTGCCTTCTGCCCTCGCGTCCAGCTCTCGGTCTCGGGGTCTCCCTGCTCGGCTGCGATTCGCAACGCAGAGTCGAAGAGCTGATCGGCCTGCTCAAACTGCCCGCGCTCACGGCAGATGGCCCCCTTGAACTGCAGCGCGAACGCATAGGGGCAGCCGATGATGATCCCGTTCCCGGCTCCGTGGTCGTCGCCGGCCAAATCGAGCGCCTCGTCGAGCAGCCGGTCGCAGCGGTTGAACTCACCGGAGGCCAGGTACGCGTACGAGCCCGCGGTGCGAATTGCCACCCGAAGGGCGTCGTCGCCCGACTCGTCCGCTAGAGCGATGGCGTCGCTGGTTGCCCGTCTCCAGTCAGCAGCGGGCTGTACCAGCCCCGGGCGCACGGACTCGAGCATCCCCAGCAGGGTGAGCGAGCGCAGGTCGCCGGTCCTGGTGGCGATCTCGCGAGCCTCCTCGACCAGGGCGTCGACCCGCTCCTTCTCCATCCCGAGCCGCCAGGCGTAGTCGAGTTGGAGCAGCCGCGAGAAGACGGCCAGCGCGGACGTCTCCTCATCCTCAGGCAGCTCAGAGGCCAGCTCGGAGACCTTCGACCAGAGCCGGAGAGCGTCCTGCGGATGGCTGTAGCCGGCCCAGTGGGCGGCACGGGCGTTCCAGCGGGCCGCCTCCAGGGTCTCGCCGCCCTGCTCGAGGTGCTGGGCGATCAGCGCCGCCAGTTCGTCCTGGCGGTCGGGGTTGAGCTCGATCATCGCCCTGGCGGTGGCGGCGTGGGCGGCGGCCCGCTGTTCGCCGAGCTGCGAGCCGTAGGCGACCTCCTGGGTGAGCGGGTGACTGAACGCGAGCACGCGCTCCGGGTAGATCTCGGCCTCGTACAGGAATCCCGCGCCGATCAGCTCCTTCAGGCCTTCCTCGAGCGCTTCATCCTCGACGCCGGCGACGCGGCAGAGCGCCGCCTCGGGCACCTCCTTGCCGATCACGGCGGCGGCCTGCAGCAGCGCCTTCGCTGTGTCGAGGCGGTCGATTCGTGCCGCCAGGATCGCCTGCACCGTGGCGGGCACCCCGGTGTCGCCGACGGGCTTGGTCAACCGGTAGGAGCCCCGCTCGCCCTCCAGGTATCCGGCCTCGACCAGCTCGCGGGTGACCTCCTCGATGAAGAACGGGTTACCGCCGGTGCGCTCGTGAATCATCTCGGCGAGCCCGTCCAGCGAGGGATCGCTGCCGGCGAGGTCCGCGAGCAGCTCCTTGGTTGACTCCAGCCCGAGTGGGACCAGCGAGATCCGGCGATAGATCGGGGAGTCAGTCCAGTCCGCCTCGTACTCGGGCCGGAAGTTGGCCACCGCCAGGGTCAGCGTTCCCTCCGCCGCCGACACCATCTCCGCCACGAACTCCTCGCTGCCCTCGTCCATCCAGTGCAGGTCCTCGATCACGTTGACCACAACGTCGGTGCGCCCGGGGGCCCGGTAGAGCTTTCTGATCACCCCCCGCAGCCGCCGCTGCCTCGCCTCCGCGCTGACCTGCGGCGCGGGGCGCTCGGGATCGGGGACCCCCAGGAAGTCGAAGACCAGGGGCAGGTCGTTCGCGAAGTCGGGGTCCAGAAGGAGGAGCCTCCCGGCGATCTTCTCGCGGGAGACCCGCTCGGAGTCCCGATCCTCGATTCCGAAGTAGCCACGGAGCGCCTGAAGCATCGGCAGGAAGGGGATCGCCTCCCCGTGGGCCTCTGCCCGTGCCTCGTAGACCTCGATTCCCTGGGCCCTGCAGTGCTCCGCGAACTCGTGACAGAGGCGGCTCTTGCCGATGCCCGGCTCGGCGACGACGCCGATCACCGCACCGCGCCCCTGCCTGGCCCGCTCCAGCCCCTCTCTGAGCACCTCCATCTCTTCCGCTCGCCCGACGAATCGGGATAGACCCCGCTCCCGGGCCAGGTCGAGGCGGGACCGCGCCTGCCCCGCGCCGACTAACTCGTGCACCCGGACCGGGCGGCTCGCGCCCTTGACCTCGAACTCGCCCAGGTCCTTGAGCTCGAGGTATCCCTCGGCGAGCTTGGCCGCGTGCTCTGTGAGGTAGGCCTTGCCCGGCTCGGCCAGGGCTTCCATCCGCTGCGCGAGCCCGACGGTGTGGCCGACCGCCGTGTACTCCAGCTCGCCGCCTGCCCCGATCGCGCCCGCGACGACCTCACCGGAGTTGATTCCGATCCTGACCGAGAAGTTCAACCCTCTCCCTCGGCGCAGCTCGGTCGCATACTCGGAGACCAACTCGCCGATGCGGAGCGCTGCGAAGCAGGCGCGGAGGGCGTGATCCTCGTGCGCGATCGGTGCGCCGAACAGGGCCATGATGCCGTCGCCGGTGAACTTGTCGACGGTGCCCTCGAAGCGGCGGACGCCCTCGGAGAGCAGCGAGAAGAAGCGCTGCATGATCTCCCGCCACTCCTCCGGATCCACCTGCTCGGCCATGTCCATCGAGCCCTTGACGTCGGCGAACAGGACGGTTACCTGCTTGCGCTCGCCATCGATCTCCGGCTGAGTCGTGCTCAGTGGGCGCTCGTCCGACGTCAGCCCGCCACCGAGAGGGGCGCCGCACGAGTTGCAGAACGACTGGCCGGCTGGGTTCTCGGCGCCGCACCGCGAACATGGCTCGACCGCCAGACTGGCGCCACACGATCCGCAGAACCGGGAGCCCTTGGGGTTGCTTGCACCGCAGCTTCGGCAAGCCGCCGTCTCGGATCCTGGCGAACTCGTGCTCTCCATCTCCCCGCCTGTAGGTTACGCTCGCGATCCGTTCGCGGAGCCGCGCTTCGGCGGGTCGTCCGCCTCAGTGCGGCGTAAGCAGTCCCGTCCCTTCCAGCGTCCGGAGAATGCCCTCATCGAGCGAGGTCGGGGTGAAGCCGAGCTCCCGCTGAGCCTTGGCTGAGTCGGGGTGAGCCTGCCAGAGGAAGTAGTGGAGCTGGCCGCGGGGCAGGATCGGCGGGCGGCGGATCACTCTCGAGATCCCCTCGCCTAGGCCAACGGCGGCGCGCGCGACCGGGACGGGGAGGACGGGCGGGACGCGCCCGCGGCCTGCGACGCGGACCACCGACTCGGCCAGCTGGCGAAAGTCCGCGTAGGTATCGGCGAGGATGTAGCGCTCGCCGTCGGTTCCCTTCTCGGCGGCCGCCAGGTGGGCGGCCGCGGCGCCCGAGGTGAAGACGAGCCCGCTGCCACCCGGGGGCAGCGCCGGCAGGCGCTTGCGAAGGAGCGGCTCGAACATGCTCTTGTCAAAGGAGACGCTCGAGCTCGGGCCTGGACCGTAGACAGCGGAGGGGTTGAGGATCACCACCTCCATCCCGTCGCGTTCAGCCAGGACGAGCTCCTCCGCGCGCTGCTTCGAGCGCTCGTAGGCCGTCCCCTTCGGATAGGTGGCCAGGTGCGACTCGTCGAAGGCCGTGCCCGGCTCGGCGTGGAACACGTCGATCGTCGAGGTG
>JBOGZE010000087.1:0-2959 GCA_050697055.1 Solirubrobacterales bacterium | reverse complement strand
ACCCTCGGCCTCGATCCGGCGCTTCAGGGTCTCGCCCTCGATGTACTCGAAGACGATGTAGGGGCGCCCCTGGTCCTCGCCGGCGTCGATCACCCCGACCAGGTTCGGGTGGGACAGCCGCGCCGCGGCTCGCGCCTCTCGCCGGAAGCGCTCCAGCTGGGCGGCATCGTCGGAGATCTCCTGGTGGAGGAGCTTCAGCGCCACCGGCCGGTCGAGAACCTCGTCCTGGGCGAGGTAGACGGTCGACATGCCGCCAGAGCCGAGCTTCGACTCCAGCCGGTAGCGACCGGAGAGAACGGTGACGCTCACCAACCACCCCCCCGTGTCCAGCACCCACCTGCTTCAGCTGTGGAGGGAAGCCCAGCCGTGATGCCGACCGCCTCTGATGCGAACATCAGTTCGTGAAGTGTGCGTACCGCTACCGCCTCTACCCGACCGCGAAACAAGCTGCGGCGCTCTCCCGCTGGGCGGGTTGCGCGCGGGCCGTGTGGAACGCAGGGCTGGAGCAGCGGCAGATGGCATGGCGGATGAACGGCGTCGGTTTGCGGTACGAAAGCCAGGGCGGCACTGAGCTTTCCGCCGCCAAGCGCGAGCACCACTGGCTTGCCGAACCGCATTCCGACGTGCTCCAGCAAGCCCTCCGCGACTTGGACCGCGCCTTCACTCGTTTCTTTGTCGGGGGTGCGCGCTACCCGCGTTTCAAGCGCAAGAGGCGCGATGCCTTTCGCATTCAATCGCGTCCCAGCAGGGGCGAGATCGCAGTCCGCCTCAACCGCAAATGGGGCGAGGTCCGAATACCGAAGCTCGGCTGGGTGCGTTTGCGTTGGTCGCGCAAGCCGGAGGGCGAGATCAAGCACCTGACAGTGCGTCGCAACGCGCTCGGCTGGCATGTGTCGCTGTGCTGCGAGCGCGAGGCAGAAACGCCGCCCCCGCACCGTGGTCCGCCGGTAGGCATAGATCGTGGCGTGGCGACTTCCGTCGCCCTCTCCACCGGCAAGCTGCTTTCGTGCCCGACCCTGCCGCCTGGTCAGCTCGAACGGCTTCGGCGCTTGCAGCGCCGGGCCGGCCGACAGGAGACGGCGAGGCGTCGCAGACCAAATGGTCAGCGCCGCCGCTCCGCCCGACACCAGCGCACCCTCGACGCGGTTGCTCGCCTGCGCGCCCGCGAGGCGCGAATCCGCGCGGACTTTCTTCACAAGCTCTCGACCAATCTCGCCAAGAGCCACGGCGTGGTCGCGATCGAGAGGCTCGATGTGCGGGCGATGACCCGGAGCGCCGCCGGCACACTCGTCGAGCCGGGTACGAACGTCAAGGCAAAGGCCGGGCTCAACCGCTCGATCCTCGCTCAGGGCTGGGGCGAGTTGCGCCGCCAGCTGGCATATAAATGCGGGCGCCACGGGAGCTGTCTCGTCGAGGTGCCCGCGGCCTACACGTCGCTGACGTGCGCTCGGTGCGGCGCCGTTGACGAGCGCTCGCGGCGCGAGCAGCGCTTTGCTTGCACAGCCTGCGGACACAGCGCTGACGCCGACGTGAACGCAGCCCGAAACATCCTTGCGGCCGGACAGGTCGTGACAGCGCGGGGAGCCCTCGCCGGCGGGCGGGGCACTGAACCGCGAACCACCCGACCGGAGTTGGCCGATGTGGCCTGAGCCTGGGAGGGAATCCTCCGCAATCACGTGGGGGGGAGGTCAACCTGAAGGTTTGACATCTGTCGCTATTTTCGATGGGGCCGCGTCAGTCGACTGAGAGCTTTCAACCGAATCATGCCTGCACAGGTCCGGTTCTACTCCGATCCCGCCTGCCCCTGGTCGTGGGCTGCCGAGCCTGCAATCCGCCGGCTGCTCTGGGAGTTCGAGGGCGAGCTCGAGTTCGTCTGGGTGATGGGCGGCCTTGCGCGCCGCTACGGCCGCGACTACCGCGATGAGGAGGGGGCGATCGGGCAGGGCCCCGACTGCTTCGCCGACCTGATCTCGCACTGGCTGCAGGTCGCCGCCGAGGGGGACATGCCGACCGATCCGAGGATCTGGACCGAGAGCCCCCTGTCCTCGACCTATCCGGCCTGCCAGGCGGTGAAGGCGGCCTGTGAGCAGGGATGGGAGGCGGGCTACAAGTATCTTCGCCGGCTCCGCGAGGGGATCATGTTCGAGCGGCGCAAGCTCGATCACCCCGAGGCCCTGCTCGCGGCGGCGGGCCCGGCACGCCTCGATCGCCGCCGCTTCGAGATCGATCTCTTCTCCGAGGCGATCACCGAGGCGTTCGGCGCCGACCTCGACGAGGTCCGCGACCTGCCGGACGAGGCGCTGAAGGCGGGCGCCGTTCGCAGGACGGAGGGGAAGGAGCGGATCAGCTTCCCATCGGCCCTCTTCATCGGCGAAGACGGCTCCCGCCACGGAGTCTGGGCGGTAGCGCGCTCGTTTCCGGCTCTTCGAGCGGCGGCGGTCGCCGCTGGGGCCCAGCCAGTGAACGAGGGCGGGCTCGCGCCGCTGGAAGCGATTCGGCGCTTTGGCCGTTGCGCCGCCCGCGAGCTCGAGGTGCTCTGGGATCGGCCCCGCCCGGTGGTCGAGGCGGAGCTGTGGACTCTGGCGCGTGACTGGAAGCTGAAGCCTGTGGCGGCGCTCACCGGGACCCTCTGGGAACCGGCTTAGAGTCCCCCGCAGATGCGGATCCTGCTCGTCACCCAGATGTGGCCCAGCGCGGCGAACCCCGACCTCGGCAGCTTCCTCGTCCCCCTGACCCGGGAGCTCGAGCAGCTGGGACACGAGGTCGAAGTCGCCTCGATCAGCCGCCGGGGCGGGGCGCCGACCAAGTATGCGCGGCTCACCGCCGCGGCGAGGGCCGCCGCCCGGCGCACCGAACCCGACGTCGTCTTCGCCCACTTCCTCTTTCCGGCGGGCGCCGCCGGGGCGGTCGCGGCGCGGGCAGCGCGGGCGCCGCTGGTGGTGATGGCCCACGGCCAGGA